>NZ_JACVVF010000015.1:0-115153 GCF_016648095.1 Pseudomonas sp. S32 | reverse complement strand
TCGCAAAACCCCTATCTGCGCATGCAGGTAGGGGTTTTGTCTTTGTGCGATGAAAAAGCGACGCTGGTCGGGCCCGTGAACCGTCGCCCCTTTGGGCCTGCCTAGACACAAGCGCCTCCCACAAACCCAGCCAAGGCCACTAGAATAACCCCACCCACCCAGTCAGAAGCACCCTATGCCCAACCCTGCCGAACCAGAAGCACTGGCCGACCTACCGCTGGACGAACTGGTCGCCTGCCATGAATGTGATCTGTTGCTGCGCAAGCCTGTTCTACACAATGGTGAAAAGGCGTTATGCCCACGCTGTGGATACGAGCTATACGCCCACCGGCACAACGTGGTGAACCGCAGCCTGGCCCTGGTGCTCACTGCGCTGCTGCTGTTCATCCCGGCCAACTTCCTGCCGATCATGCAGTTGCACCTATTGGGTCAAACCTCGGACGACACGGTCTGGAGTGGCGTACTGGGCCTATACGACTCGGGCATGCGTGGGGTGGCCATTGTCGTGTTCCTGTGCAGCATGGCGATTCCGTTGTCCAAGCTGCTTTGCCAGTTGGCTGTGTTGCTGGCCATTCGGCTGAACGTTGGGCGCAAGTTTGGGTTGCTGTTCTATCGCATCTATCACCACCTGCGAGACTGGGGCATGCTCGAGGTCTATTTCATGGGTGTGTTGGTGGCCATCGTGAAACTCGTGGACCTGGCCGAGATTACCGTGGGCCTTGGCCTGTTCTGTTTCATCAGCCTGTTGCTGGTTCAGGTGTGGCTTGAAGTGGTGATGTCACCGCACCAGATCTGGAGTGCGTTATCGGGGGAGGACCTGCATGCGGGCGATTGATGCAGGCATTGTTGTCTGCAATGAGTGTCATGAACTGAACCGGCAGGTGCCTGGCGACACTTCGCAAACCTGCACCCGGTGTGGTGCCTTGGTGCACGCACGCAGGCCCAACAGCATCGTGCGCACCTGGGCGCTGCTGGTGGCGGCGTTCATTCTGTACATCCCTGCCAATGTGCTGCCGATCATGACGGTCAGCTCATTTGGCCAGGGCAGCCCCGACACCATCATGTCGGGCGTCATTGCCCTGCTCAAACACGGCATGGTGCCGATCGCTGCGGTAGTGTTCGTTGCCAGCATCCTGGTGCCGACGTTCAAGCTGGTGGGTATTGCCTTGCTGCTGTATTCGGTCCAGCGTCGCCAGCCACTGTCAGCACGGCAACGCATCTGGATGTACCGCTTCATCGAATTCATAGGGCGCTGGTCCATGCTCGATATCTTCGTCATTGCCATCCTGGTGGCAGTGGTGAATTTCGGGCGGATAGCCAGTGTCGAAGCCAATTTGGGCGCTGTCGCCTTTGCAACCGTGGTGATTCTGACGATGCTTGCTGCTTTGACCTTCGATCCCCGCCTGATTTGGGACAATACGGAGTCGGATGACGACCATGAGTGACCTGCCAACGGCCCAAACCCGCCCCGCTTCCAACTGGTCGGCCATCTGGATCCTGCCCCTGATCGCCTTGATGATCGGCGGCTGGCTTGCGTGGCAGGCCTACCGCGAAGCTGGCGTGCAGATTGAAGTGCGCTTCGAGTCGGGCGAAGGCATCGTCGCCAACAAGACCGAGGTAATCTACAAGGGCATGCCTGTCGGTAAGGTGAAAAGCCTGGTGCTGGATGCCAAGGGTGAGAATCAGGGCGTTATCGCCACTATCGAAATGAACCAGGCGGCAGAGAACCACCTGAACAAAGGCACCCGCTTTTGGCTGGTGAAGCCGAGCGTCAGCCTGGCAGGTATTACCGGGCTAGAAACGCTGGTATCAGGTAACTACATTGCCGTCAGCCCAGGGGAGGGCGAGCCGACCAAGCGCTTCACCGCACTCAAGGTTGCGCCCCCGCTCTCGGATTCCGAACCGGGGCTGCACCTTGTGCTGAAGGCCGAGCGGCTGGGGTCACTCAACCGCGACAGCCCGGTGTTCTACAAGCAGATCCAGGTTGGGCGGGTGAAGAGCTATCGCCTGTCCGACGACCAGAGCACGGTCGAGGTAAAGGTCTTCATTGAACCTGCCTACGCCAACCTGGTGCGCAAGCACACGCGCTTCTGGAACGCCAGCGGCGTCAGCATCGATGCCTCGCTCTCTGGCGTGAAGGTGCGCAGCGAATCGTTGTCCAGCATCGTTGCTGGCGGTATCGCCTTCGCGACGCCGGAGCATCGCAAGGACAGCCCGCCAACCGACCCGAGCCTGCCGTTCCGGCTTTATGAGGACTTCGATGCCGCCCAGGCGGGCATCCGCGTGAAGGTGAAGCTCAGCGACTACGAGGGCCTGCAGGCTGGCCGTACGCCGGTCATGTACAAAGGTATCCAGGTGGGGTCGCTGAAAACCCTGAAGATGGAGGACAACCTGTCCAGCGCCACCGCCGAGCTCACCCTGGACCCGCTGACCGAGGATTACCTGGTGGAGGGCACCCAGTTCTGGGTGGTCAAGCCGTCGATCTCGCTTGCCGGGATCACCGGCCTGGAAGCGCTGGTAAAGGGCAACTACATCGCCATCCGCCCGGGTGAGAAGGGCGCGAGGCCTGAGCGTGAGTTCGAAGCGCGGGCCAAGGCGCCGCCACTGGACCTGAAAGCGCCCGGCCTGCACATGGTGCTGTTCGCCGATACGCTGGGCTCGCTCGAAGTGGGCAGCCCGGTGATGTACCGCCAGGTGAAAGTGGGCAGCGTGCAAAGCTACCAGTTCGCCCGCGACAGCAACCGTATCCTGATTGGCGTTCACATCGAAAAGGAATACGAAAAGCTGGTCAATGCATCGTCACGCTTCTGGAATGCCAGCGGCATTACCCTTACCGGTGGCCTCTCGGGTATCAAGGTGAAGAGTGAATCCCTGCAGACCTTGATGGCAGGGGGTATCGCCTTCGACACGCCACGGGCGAATGCACCGCTCAAGCGCCACATTCCGCGCTTCCGCCTGCATGAGAACCAGGAGGCGGTGAACCGTGCGGGCACCCTGGTTACCATCCGGGTGCAGCGGGCTGATGGGTTGAAGCCAGGTACCGCCATCCGCTTTCGTGGGCTGGATGTGGGTAGCATCGAGAGCGTCGACCTTACGGCAGACCTTCAGGCCGTGCTGTTGCGCGCGCGTATCACCGAGGCGGCTGACAAGATCGCCCGTGTTGGCACCCAGTTCTGGGTGGTCAAGCCGGCCCTGGGCCTGGTGCGCACAGAAAACCTCGATACCTTGATCAGCGGGCAGTACCTGGAAGTGCAGCCTGCCGCCAAGGACCGGGGGCCGCAGCGTGATTTCATCGCCCTGGCCGATGCGCCGGAGGTAGCGGACCCCGAAGTAGGCCTGCCGTTGACCCTCAGTGCGCCGCGCCGTGGCTCGATCAAGGCTGGTGTGCCGGTGACGTACCGCGAGGTCGCAGTGGGCAAGGTCACTGGCTTCGAGCTTGGTCAGAGCGCTGACCGCGTGCTGATCCACATCCTGATCGAGCCCCGTTATGCCAGCCTGGTGCGCAGCGGCAGCCGTTTCTGGAACAGCAGTGGCTTCGGTTTCGACTGGGGTCTGTTGAAAGGGGCGACCGTGCGTACCGAGTCGCTGGAAACCCTGATCGACGGCGGCATCGCCTTTGCCACGCCGGATGGAGAGCGCATGGGTAACCCTGCGCGGCCGCAGCAGACCTTCGCGTTGTTCGACAAGGCCGAGGATGACTGGCTGCAATGGGCACCGAAAATTCAGCTGGGCAAGTGACCCATCGAGGGGCCGTTGGCAGCGGCCCCTTGATGTAGAGGGCTCAAACTACAAACTGCAGGCAACAAAAAACCGACCCTAGGGTCGGTTTTTCGACTAGCACGTCGCTTAGGCAGCTGCAGTTTCTTTCAGCGCCTTGATGTGGCCATTCAGACGGCCTTTGTGACGAGCAGCTTTGTTCTTGTGGATGATACCCTTGTCGGCCATACGGTCGATTACAGGTACAGCCAGAACGTAAGCAGCTTGTGCTTTGTCGGCGTCTTTTGCGTCGATGGCCTTGACTACATTCTTGATGTAGGTGCGGACCATGGAACGCAGGCTGGCGTTGTGGCTGCGACGCTTCTCAGCCTGTTTTGCACGTTTCTTGGCGGAAGGTGTGTTGGCCACCGTCGAGCTCCTCGAAAGACTTTAGGTAAATAGCAAACAAAATAGGCCGCGAATCATGCCGATGAGTCGACCGGATGTCAAGGCCACTTGCAAGGTTCCGCCGAGCGGTGCACCAACAGGCGGGAAAGATTCCTTTCTGCTGCGCGACCTGTAAACTCGGGAATTTTTGGCTCCCCTGCGAAGGCGCGGGAGTATCGCACATTCGGACGCTGTCTGGCAGCGTCCTCTGCCATTGGCGTGAATCTTTTCGATGAACCTGCTCAAATCACTGGCTGCGGTCAGCTCAATCACCATGATTTCCCGGGTGCTGGGCTTTGTCCGCGACACCATCCTTGCGCGCATCTTTGGCGCCGGGGTGGCCACCGACGCCTTCTTCATTGCTTTCAAACTGCCCAACCTGCTGCGGCGCATTTTTGCCGAAGGCGCGTTTTCCCAGGCATTCGTGCCCATCCTGGCCGAATACAAGAGCCAGCAGGGCGAAGAGGCCACGCGCACGTTCGTGGCCTATATCAGCGGGCTGCTGACGCTGGTGCTGGCCGTGGTCACCGCCATCGGCATCCTGGCCGCACCCTGGGTGGTGTGGGCCACTGCCCCAGGGTTCGTCGACAGCGCCGAGAAATACCAGCTCACCACCGACCTGCTGCGGGTGACGTTTCCTTATATATTGCTGATCTCGTTGTCGTCCCTGGTGGGCGCCATCCTCAATACCTGGAACCGCTTCACGGTGCCGGCCTTCACGCCCACCCTGCTGAACGTGGCCATGATCGCCTTCGCCGTGTGGCTGACGCCGTACTTCAACCCGCCGATCATGGCCCTGGCCTGGGGTGTGCTGGCGGGCGGCCTGGCCCAGTTGCTGTATCAACTGCCGGCGCTGAAGAAGATCGGCATGCTGGTGCTGCCGCGGCTGAACCTGCGCGACGCCGGGGTGTGGCGAGTGCTCAAGCAGATGCTGCCCGCCATCCTCGGGGTGTCGGTGAGCCAGATCTCGCTGATCATCAACACGATATTCGCGTCGTTCCTGGTAGCCGGTTCGGTATCGTGGATGTACTACGCCGATCGCCTTATGGAACTGCCTTCGGGCGTGCTGGGCGTAGCGTTGGGGACCATTCTGCTGCCGACCCTGGCCAAGACGTACGCCAACCGGGACCGTGAGGAATACTCGCGGATTCTCGACTGGGGGCTGCGCCTGTGTTTCCTGCTGGTACTGCCCTGCACGCTGGGCCTGGCTTTGCTGGCGGAGCCACTGACGGTTGCGCTGTTCCAGTACGGCAAGTTCAGTGCGGTAGATGCGGCCATGACCCAGCGTGCCCTGGTCGCCTATTCGGTAGGGTTGCTGGCAATCATCCTGGTCAAGGTGCTGGCACCCGGCTTCTATGCCCAGCAGAATATCCGCACACCCGTGAAGATTGCCGTGTTCACCCTGGTGTGCACACAACTGTTCAACCTGGTACTGGTAGGCCCCCTGGCACACGCCGGGCTGGCCCTGGCGATCAGCCTGGGTGCCTGCCTGAATGCCGGCCTGCTGTTCTGGAAGCTGCGCAGCCATCAGCTGTTCCAGCCGCAACCCGGTTGGGTGTTGTTCCTGTGCAAGCTGGTGCTGGCGGTCAGCCTGATGTCGGCGGTGTTGCTGGCCGGCCTTCATTACCTGCCCGCCTGGGAGCAGGGCAACATGCTTGAGCGCCTGTTGCGGTTAGGGGCGCTGATCATGGCGGGGGTGGTGACCTATTTTGGCTGCCTGTACCTGTGCGGCTTCCGGCCCCGGCATTTCGCCCGCAAAGCCTTGCACTGAAGCACGGCCGGGCCAGGTGTCGGTTTTTCACATTCCATGCCGCCCTTGGGCGCTGTTGCCTGTTACCGGCGCCCGGGTGTGGTTATAATCGGCCACTTTATGAGCAAGAAGCGCGTTATGCAGCTGGTTCGAGGTCTTCACAACCTGCGCCCCGAACACCGGGGGTGTGTCGCCACCATTGGCAACTTCGACGGGGTTCACCGCGGCCACCAGGCCATCCTGGCGCGCCTGCGTGAGCGCGGCCAGGCACTGGGCCTGCCCACCTGCGTGGTCATCTTCGAACCGCAACCGCGCGAATATTTCGCCCCCGATACTGCACCGGCCCGCCTGGCCCGCCTGCGCGACAAGGTCGAGCTGCTGGCCGGCGAGGGCATCGACCGGGTGCTGTGCCTGGCGTTCAACCAGCGCCTGGGTGAACTCGGCGCCGATGACTTCGTCAAGGCCATCCTGGTCGATGGCCTGGGCGTGCGGCACCTGGAGGTGGGCGACGACTTCCGCTTTGGCTGCGACCGCGCAGGTGACTTCGCCTTTTTGGTCCAGGCCGGCCAGCAGTACGGTTTTACCGTCGAGGCCGCCAATACGGTGATCCAGGACGGCCTGCGGGTCAGCAGCACCGAAGTGCGCAAGGCCTTGGCCGATGGCAACTTCGAACTGGCCGAACACCTGCTGGGCCGCCCTTACAGCATCACTGGCCGCGTGTTGCACGGCCAGAAGCTGGCCCGCCAGCTCGGTACTCCCACTGCCAACATCCAGCTCAAGCGCCGCCGCGTGCCGCTGTCCGGGGTCTACCTGGCCAGCATCGAGATCGACGGCAAGGCTTGGCCGGGTGTCGGTAATATCGGCGTGCGCCCCACCGTTGCCGGTGATGGGCGCCCGCACCTGGAAATTCATCTTCTGGATTATGCCGGCGACCTGTATGGCCGGCGCCTGACGGTGGTGTTCCACCACAAGCTGCGTGAAGAGCAGCGATTCGCCTCCCTGGAGGCGCTGAAGTCGGCGATCGATGCGGATATCGCCGCCGCACGTGCACATTGGCACGCTCAACCGCTAACCAAGAGCCTGAAATGACCGACTACAAAGCCACGCTAAACCTTCCGGACACCGCCTTCCCCATGAAGGCCGGCCTGCCTCAGCGCGAACCGCAGATCCTGCAGCGCTGGGACAGCATTGGCCTGTACCAGAAGCTGCGCGAAATTGGCAAGGATCGTCCCAAGTTCGTGCTGCACGACGGCCCGCCCTATGCCAACGGCAAGATCCACATCGGTCACGCGCTGAACAAGATTCTCAAGGACATGATCGTCCGCTCCAAGACCCTGTCCGGCTTCGATGCGCCGTACGTGCCGGGCTGGGACTGCCACGGCCTGCCGATCGAGCACAAGGTCGAGGTTACCCACGGCAAGCACCTGTCTGCCGACCGCACCCGCGAGCTGTGCCGCGAGTACGCTGCCGAGCAGATCGAAGGGCAGAAAACCGAGTTCATCCGCCTGGGCGTGCTGGGTGACTGGGGCAACCCGTACAAAACCATGAACTTCGCCAACGAGGCCGGTGAAATCCGCGCCCTGGCCGAGATGGTCAAGCAAGGCTTCGTGTTCAAGGGCCTCAAGCCCGTGAACTGGTGCTTCGACTGCGGTTCAGCCCTGGCCGAGGCCGAGGTGGAATACGCCGACAAGAAGTCCCAGACCATCGATGTGGCATTCCCGGTCGCCGACGAAGCCAAGCTGGCAGCTGCCTTCGGCCTGCCGGCACTGGGCAAGCCCGCTGCCATCGTGATCTGGACCACCACCCCGTGGACCATCCCGGCCAACCAGGCGCTGAACATCCACCCGGACTTCACCTACGCCCTGGTCGACACCGGCGAGCGTCTGCTGGTGCTGGCTGAAGAACTGGTCGAGCCGTGCCTCGCCCGCTACGGTCTGGAAGGCGCAGTCATCGCCACTGCCAAGGGCCAGGCGCTGGAACTGATCAACTTCCGCCACCCGTTCTACGACCGCCTGTCGCCCATCTACCTGGCCGAGTACGTCGAGCTGGGTGCCGGTACCGGCGTGGTTCACTCCTCGCCAGCCTACGGTGAAGACGACTTCGTTACCTGCAAGCGCTATGGCATGGTCAACGACGACATCCTCACCCCCGTGCAGAGCAACGGCGTGTATGCCGAGTCGCTGCCGTTCTTCGGCGGCCAGTTCATCTGGAAGGCCAACCCGGCCATCGTCGAGAAACTGAGCGAAGTCGGTGCGCTGATGCACACCGAAACCATCAGCCACAGCTACATGCATTGCTGGCGCCACAAGTCGCCGCTGATCTACCGCGCCACAGCGCAGTGGTTCGTTGGCATGGACAAGCAGCCAAGCACCGGTGAGCCGCTGCGCGAGCGCGCCCTCAAGGCCATCGAAGACACCAAGTTCGTCCCTGCCTGGGGCCAGGCACGCCTGCACTCGATGATCGCCAACCGCCCTGACTGGTGCATCTCGCGTCAGCGCAACTGGGGCGTACCGATTCCATTCTTCCTCAACAAGCAGACCGGCGAGTTGCACCCGCGCACCGTCGAGCTGATGGAAGAGGTGGCCAAGCGTGTGGAGCAGGAAGGTATCGAGGCCTGGTTCAAGCTCGATGGCAGCGAACTGCTGGGCGCTGAAGCCGACCAGTACGAGAAGATCGCCGACACCTTGGATGTGTGGTTCGATTCCGGTACCACCCACTGGCACGTGCTGCGCGGCTCCCACAGCATCGGCCACGCCACCGGCCCGCGCGCCGACCTGTACCTGGAAGGTTCCGACCAGCACCGTGGCTGGTTCCACTCGTCGTTGCTGACCGGTTGCGCCATCGACGGCCACGCGCCGTACCGCGAGCTGCTGACCCACGGTTTCACCGTGGACGAGAACGGCCGCAAGATGTCCAAGTCGCTGGGTAACACCATCGAGCCAGAGAAGGTCAACAACACCCTGGGTGCCGACATCCTGCGCCTGTGGGTTGCTGCTACCGACTACTCCGGTGAAATGGCGGTTTCCGAGCAGATTCTGCAGCGCAGCGCCGATGCCTACCGCCGCATCCGCAACACCGCCCGCTTCCTGCTTTCCAACCTGTCTGGCTTCGACCCTGCGCGCGACCTGCTGGCGCCGCAAGACATGCTGGCACTGGACCGCTGGGCGGTTGACCGTACCTTGCTGCTGCAGCGTGAGCTGGAAGAGCACTACGGCGAGTACCGTTTCTGGAACGTCTACTCCAAGGTGCACAACTTCTGTGTGCAGGAGCTGGGCGGCTTCTACCTCGACATCATCAAGGACCGCCAGTACACCACCGGCGCCAACAGCGTGGCGCGTCGCTCCTGCCAGACCGCGCTGTACCACATCAGTGAAGCACTGGTGCGTTGGATTGCACCGATCCTGGCCTTTACCGCCGACGAAATCTGGCAATACCTGCCGGGCGAGCGTAACGAGTCGGTCATGCTCAACGGCTGGTACGAGGGCCTGAGCGAGCTGCCTGAAGGCACCGAGCTGGACCGCGCCTACTGGGACCGCGTGATGGCGGTCAAGGCGTCGGTCAACAAGGAGCTGGAAAACCAGCGCACCGCCAAGGTCATCGGTGGCAACCTGCAAGCCGAAGTCACCCTGTACGCCGACGAAGGCCTGAGCACCGACCTGGCCAAGCTGGGTGACGAGCTGCGCTTCGTGCTGATCACCTCAGCCGCCAGTGTGGTGCCGTTCGCTCAGGCGCCGGCCGAAGCCGTGGCCACCGAAGTGGAAGGCCTGAAGCTGAAAGTGGTGAAGTCAGGCTACATCAAGTGCGGCCGTTGCTGGCACTTCCGTGCCGACGTTGGCAGCCACCCGGAGCATCCGGAAATCTGCGGCCGTTGCGTCGAGAACCTGACCGGCCAGGGCGAGGTGCGCCACTATGCCTAACCCTGCAGCGGGGCGCTTCGGGCGCCTTGCATGGCTGTGGCTGAGCTTGCTGGTGCTGGTTCTGGACCAGGCCACCAAGCTGTATTTCGACAACGCCCTGACCATGTACCAGCAAATCGTGGTAATCCCTGATTACTTCAGCTGGACGTTGGCCTACAACACCGGCGCTGCCTTCAGCTTCCTGGCAGACGGGGCAGGCTGGCAGCGCTGGCTGTTCGCCCTCATCGCCGTGGTGGTCAGTGCCGTGCTGGTGGTGTGGCTCAAGCGCCTTGGGCGTGACGAAACCTGGCTGGCCGTGGCGCTGGCGCTGGTGCTGGGGGGCGCTATCGGCAACCTGTGGGACCGCGTCGTGCTGGGCCATGTGGTCGATTTCATCCTGGTGCACTGGCAGAACCGGCATTACTTCCCGGCCTTCAACCTGGCCGACAGTGCAATCACGGTCGGTGCGGTGATGCTGGCGCTGGACATGTTCAAGAGCAAGAAGACCGAGGAGCCGGCCCATGACTGACATTCGTATCGGCCAGAACACCGAAGTCACGCTGCACTTCGCCCTGCGCCTGGAAAACGGCGACACCGTCGACAGCACCTTCGACAAGGCCCCGGCCACCTTCAAGGTGGGCGATGGCAACCTGCTGCCCGGTTTCGAAACCGCACTGTTCGGTTTCAAGGCCGGTGACAAGCGTACGGTGGTGGTTGCCCCGGAGAACGCCTTCGGCCAGCCCAATTCGCAGAACGTGCAAGTCATGCCGCGGTCCCAGTTCGAGGGCATGGAGCTGTCCGAAGGGCTGCTGATCATTTTCAAGGATGCCGCCAACGCCGAATTGCCCGGTGTGGTCAAAGCGTTCGATGATGACCAGGTGACCATCGACTTCAATCACCCACTGGCTGGCAAGACCTTGACGTTCGAGGTGGAGATCCTCGAAGTGAAGGCCCTGTAAGCCTGGAGCCGAGCATGCAAATCAAACTCGCCAACCCCCGCGGATTCTGCGCGGGGGTCGACCGGGCGATCGAAATCGTCAACCGTGCCCTGGAAGTCTTCGGCCCACCGATCTATGTGCGTCACGAAGTGGTGCACAACAAGTTCGTGGTAGAAGACCTGCGCAACCGTGGCGCCATTTTCGTCGAAGAGCTGGACCAGGTGCCGGATGACTTCATCGTCATCTTCAGCGCCCACGGGGTTTCCCAGGCCGTACGCCAGGAAGCAGCAGGCCGTGGCCTGAAGGTGTTCGACGCTACCTGCCCGCTGGTGACCAAGGTGCACATCGAGGTGGCCAAGTACAGCCGTGACGGCCGCGAATGCATCCTGATCGGCCACGAAGGGCACCCGGAAGTGGAAGGCACCATGGGGCAGTACGATGCCAGCAATGGCGGTGCCATCTACCTGGTCGAAGACGAGAGCGATGTCGCCAGCTTGCAGGTCAGAGACCCTGACCACCTTGCCTTCGTGACCCAGACCACGTTGTCCATGGACGACACCAGCCGGGTGATCGACGCCCTGCGTGCACGCTTCCCGAACATTGGCGGGCCGCGCAAGGATGACATCTGCTACGCCACGCAGAACCGTCAGGACGCTGTGAAGCAACTGGCCGACGAGTGTGACGTGTTGCTGGTGGTGGGCAGCCCCAACAGTTCCAATTCCAACCGCCTGCGCGAGTTGGCCGAGCGCATGGGTACACCGGCCTATCTCATCGATGGTGCCGAGGACCTGCAACAGGGCTGGTTCACCGAGGCTGCGCGGGTTGGCATCACGGCAGGTGCGTCGGCCCCCGAGGTACTGGTACGGGGTGTGATCGAACAGCTCAAGGCCTGGGGCGCAACCGGTGCCGAGGAGCTGGACGGGCGTGCGGAGAACATCACCTTCTCCATGCCCAAAGAGCTGCGCGTGCGCTCGCTGCTTTAAGGCGGGCCTCAACTGCCGCCTTTGGTCAGGTGCCCCGGCACTGTGGCGTCTCATTCACTTCGGTCGCCACCCTGACCCTGCCGCTCGAAGCCAGCACCACCTGATGCCGGCTTAGCGCGGTGTCCCGCTCGCAAATGTCCAGCGTGCCCCCCAGCCAGCCACCGCCAGGCCTCATGGGGATGCCCACCGCGCTGAACTTCAGGGTTGCGCCAACGTTGCCCGCAATGCGCAGTGGCCGTGGCAGGCGGTGTTCGCGCAGCACCTGCCCATTGTGCTCGAGCATCACCACCCAGCCATTGCCCCAGGCGTTGTCCAGTGCCTGCACCCGTACCGGCTGGCCCTGCAGCATGGCGTGCCCGCGAGCGCTTCGCAGGGCTTGTGCCAGGTCCCGCGCGGCAGCGGCCCGATGTAGGTCGTCGCTGAACGTGGCGTAGGCCGGCATGCCCAGCTGTGCCAGCAGCATCGCGATGGCCAGTGCCGACAACATTTGTATCAGTGTTACGCCACGTTGCTTCACCGTGCATTCCTCCCGGGAAGTGCTTGGCTGTAGCTTCACGGGCGTTGAGCAACCCTGCCAGTCGCAGGTGTACACCACACCTGCGCGAAAAGTCACAGGAGGTGCAAGGATGCACGCAAGGCAACATGGCATGACCCTGCTGGAAGTGCTGCTGGCAGTGCTGGTACTGGGCGCCGGCCTGTTCGCGGCAGCGGCGCTCCAGGTAAAGGCGCTGCAGGCCACCGACAGGGCCAGGGTCGACGTGCAGGCGGCGCTGGCGGCTCACAGTGATCGTGAGCGAGCGCAACCATGAGGCGCGTCGAACGGGGCTTCGGCTTACTGGAGCTGCTGCTGGCGCTGGCGATTGGGCTGATGTTGCTCACAACTGCCAGCCAACTGTTCGCTTCTGCCCATCAGGTGTGGCGGTTGCAGGGCGTTGCCTTGCGCATGCAGGAGGACGCACGCCTGGCGTTGCTGCGCATGGCCCAGGATATTCGCATGGCCGGCATGTTCGGTTGCCTGCGCTTGCTGCCTGGCGACTTTCCCGACAGTGCCACCCGCCTGGCTTTCACCCGGCCAGTGGAGGTAGGCCCGTCGAGCCTGAACCTGGTCGTGGCGGATGTGGCCGGCCACGTTCTGCACCCGGACTGGACCCTGCTTACCAATTGCCGGGACCACGCCCAGGTTGCCGTGGGGCAGGTGCAGGGCAGCGGTGAACTGGCTATTCCCATCAGCCGGCACCGTTATGAGCTAAGGGGCAGCACGTTGTATTTCACTCGCAGTAACAGCACCCAGCCGCTGCTGGAGCACGTGCAGTCGTTGGATATCGCCTACCTCACAAGCGCTGGCAGCCAGCGTATCGACCTGGACCTTGCGCTGCATGACCCCGCCTTGCAGCTGCAGCAGCGGCACCGCTTGAGTGTTGCCCTGCGCAACCCTGTTTTGCCATGACGCGTCAGCGCGGGGTGGTGCTGATGCTGGCACTGGTCATCAGCCTGTTGCTGGGTGTACTCGCAGCCTCGGCCTTGCGTGCCGCGCTGGTTGAGACGCAAATGGCCGGGGTGCTGCGTGATGGCTTGCTGGCGTTTGAGCAGGCCGAGGCAACGTTGCTGGCAGGGCAGGGGGCTTTGCATCACCAGGCGCCTGCACCGTGCCAACCGTGCGCCCCGCCTGAACGCCCCCACGCACTTGAGGGCCACTGGCACAAAGCGGCGCAAGGGTTCTATCAGATACAGCAGCTGGGTATCAGCACGCGTGCCGCGCATGTGCCGGAGGGGCTGCCTGTCACGTTGTTCAGAGTCACGGCCGTAAGCCTGCAGGCGCGTCCGCGACAGGTGCTGGAGGCGGTCTACGCCACCAACGGCGATCAAACCCGCCGCATCGCATGGCGGCAAAGAGTGCAGGGAGACTGACATGCAGCAAGGCTTGAGCTTGATCGAGCTGTTGATTGTGCTGGCCGTGACCGGCATTCTGGCAGCCATTGCCTACCCCGCCTACAGCGACCACCTTCGGCAGGCCGCCCGTAGCGAAGTGGCCGGCCTGCTGCATGACGCTGCGCTACGGCTTGAGCGGCATCGTGTGCTCACCGGCCAGTATGCCGAGGGCGAGCTGTACCTGCCCGCCGGTAACCGTGACTACAGCCTGCAGGCCCTGCGTGGCAGCGATACCTTCACGCTGCGCGCCCTGCGGCTGCCGCAGGGGCGCATGGCCGACGACCGTTGTGGCGACTTCCAGCTCGACCATGCTGGGGTACGCGGCAACCCAGGTGCCATCGACAGCACGCATTGCTGGGGAAGCTGAAGGTTCAATGATGCCCGGTGCATTGCAGTTTAACTTCAGGTGTTGGATCTACACATGAGCAAGCAAGTAGTGGTGGTCGGGGGCGGGGTGATCGGCCTGCTGACCGCATACAACCTGGCGGCGAGCGTCGGGCAGGTAGTGGTGTGCGATCAGGGCGAAGTTGGCCGTGAGTCGTCCTGGGCTGGCGGTGGCATCGTGTCGCCGCTGTACCCGTGGCGGTACAGCCCTGCCGTCACCGCGTTGGCGCACTGGTCGCAGGATTTCTATCCACAGCTGGGCCAGCACCTGTTCGCCACCACCGGCGTTGACCCGCAAGTGCACACCACCGGCCTGTACTGGCTGGACCTGGACGACGAGGCCGAGGCACTGGCCTGGGCGGCGCGTCAGCAGCGGCCCTTGAGTGCCGTGGATATTGCAGCGGTTTACGCTGCAGTGCCGGTGTTGGGGCCGGGGTTTGGCCGGGCCATCTACATGGCCGGCGTAGCCAATGTGCGCAACCCGCGCCTAGTGAAATCGCTTAAGGCAGCGCTACTGGCATTGCCCAACGTCACCCTGCGTGAACACTGCCAGATCTCCGGCTTCGTCCAGCAAGGCGGGCGGGTTACCGGTGTGCAACTGGCCGACGAGGTGCTGGCAGCGGATGATGTGGTGCTCAGTGCTGGTGCCTGGAGTGGCGACCTGTTGCGCACCTTGGGCCTGGCATTGCCGGTGGAGCCGGTGAAGGGGCAGATGATCCTGTTCAAATGCGACGAGCATTTTCTGCCGAGCATGGTGCTGGCCAAAGGGCGATATGCAATCCCCCGGCGAGACGGCCACATTCTGGTGGGCAGCACGCTCGAACACGCCGGCTACGACAAAACCCCGACGGACGAAGCGCTGGCCAGCCTGAAGGCGTCGGCGGTGGAGTTGCTGCCCGAGCTGGAAGGGGCGCGCGTGGTGGCGCATTGGGCGGGGCTACGGCCCGGTTCGCCTGAAGGCATTCCGTACATCGGGCCAGTGCCCGGCCATGATGGGTTGTGGCTGAACTGTGGGCATTACCGCAACGGGCTGGTACTGGCGCCTGCGTCCTGCCAGCTGCTTGCAAACCTGCTGACCGGGGCCGAGCCCATCATCGACCCGGCACCGTATGCCCCGCAGGGGCGCTTGGGTTAGCAGCCCGGGCGCAGTTTCAGCCCTGACGGCCAGGCCCCTGTTGCAGGTGGGCCTGGCTGCAATACCACTCGTTGCCTTGGGTGAGCGCACGGTCGGTGGGCAAGTGCACGCCGCAATGGGCGCACCGCACCATTTTCAGGGGCGCATCCAGCTTCGTTTCGGGGCGGGATTGCTGGCTGACTTTGAACTTGCGCCACAGCCAGAACGCGGCGGCGATCAGGACGATCCAGAAGAGTAGGCGAACCATGGTGTTCAGCTTGTCGAATGATGAAGCCGACAGTCTAGGACGGCGCCAGAGAAAAAGGGAGGCCTAATTCGGGGTCACCCCAGGCCTCCCTCTCGGCAGATCAGTCAAACATGCCGAAGGTCATGTAGCTGAACCACGAACGATCCTTCTCGGCTTCCTTCGGCCCTTGCGGCTCGATCGGGTCGCCGTTCTCGTCCTTGGGCAACAGCTCTTTCGGGATTTCGTCGCGCGCGTCCTGGAACTGCTTGACCACGTCCTGGTTGGCGCGGGTTTCGCCTGGCGGCAGCGGCGTGTCGGTTTCGATCAGGCCCAACGTGGCCTTGGACAGCCAGCCGCGGCCGTCAGACTCGGTCTGCTTGGGCTGGAACTCGCCATCGGCCAGGCTCGGGTGGTCGGGGTAGTTGAGCTTGAGGGTTTCCAGGCTGGTGGCGGCCAGGTCGTCCAGGTGCATCTTCTGGTACGACTCCACCATCACTGCCAGGCCATCGCCAACCGAAGGGGTTTCCTGGAAGTTCTCGACCACGTAACGGCCACGGTTGGCCGCTGCCACGTAAGCCTGGCGGCTCAGGTAGTAGTCAGCCACATGGATTTCGTACGAGGCCAGCAGGTTGCGCAGGTAGATCATGCGCTGCTTGGCGTCCGGCGCGTAGCGGCTGTTGGGGAAGCGGCTGGTCAGCTGGGCGAACTCGTTGTACGAGTCGCGGGCGGCACCCGGGTCACGCTTGGTCATGTCCAGCGGCAGGAAGCGCGCCAGCAGGCCGCGGTCCTGGTCGAACGAGGTCAGGCCCTTGAGGTAGTAGGCGTAGTCCACGTTCGGGTGCTGCGGGTGCAGGCGAATGAACCGCTCTGCAGCCGACTTGGCAGCCTCCGGCTCGGCGTTCTTGTAGTTGGCGTAGATCAGCTCGAGCTGCGCCTGGTCGGCATAACGGCCGAACGGGTAGCGCGACTCCAGGGCCTTGAGCTTGTTCACGGCGCTGGTGTAGCTGGAATTGTCGAGGTCAGCCTGGGCCTGCTGATACAGCTCGGCCTCGCTGAGGTTCTCGTCGATGACTTCCTTGTTAGAGGAACAGGCCGCGGTGAGCCCGAGGATGGCGATCAGCAGCAGGTGTTTCACTTGCATGGCGGCTTGCGTCCCTTTGACGGCCGCTGTCTTGGGCGGGGCCGTCCTGTTATGATGAGCGCCCCGGCCAACCCCGGGACAAAAGAAGCCGTATTTAACCACAAGCTCGCAGCCGAAACCAAAGGCTGTGCGCCCGCCGAATCGAGCATGTCCGAGATCATTCAACTTAGCGCAGAGGTACCGTCCGAACTGGGCGGTCAACGCCTCGACCAGGTCGCCGCCCAATTGTTCGACGAGTATTCGCGCTCGCGGCTGACTTCGTGGATCAAAGAAGGCCGTCTGACGGTCGATGGCGCTGTCCTGCGCCCGCGTGACACCGTCCATGGTGGCGCCGTTCTGGCCCTTGAGGCCGAACAGGAAGCCCAGGGCGAGTGGGAAGCCGAGGACATCGCACTCGACATCGTCTATGAAGACGACCAGATCATGGTCATCAACAAACCCGCCGGTCTGGTAGTGCACCCGGCTGCCGGGCATGCCAGCGGTACCTTGCTCAATGCCCTGCTGCACCATGTGCCAGACATCATCAACGTGCCCCGTGCCGGTATCGTTCACCGCCTGGACAAAGACACCACGGGGCTGATGGTGGTGGCCAAGACCCTGCAGGCGCAGACCAACCTGGTCGACCAGCTGCAAAAGCGCTCGGTCAGCCGGATCTACGAATGCATCGTGGTCGGTGTGGTAACCGCAGGTGGCAAGATCGATGCCCCCATCGGCCGCCACGGCGGCATGCGCCAGCGCATGGCAGTAACCGACGGCGGCAAGCCTGCGGTCAGCCATTACCGGGTGCTCAAGCGCTTCCGCTCGCACACCCATGTGCGGGTGAAGCTGGAAACCGGGCGTACCCACCAGATCCGTGTGCACATGGCCCACGTCGGGTTCCCCCTGGTGGGTGACCAGACCTACGGCGGGCGCTTCCGCATTCCGCCGGCTGCCAGCCCGACCATGGTCGAGGCCGTGAAAACCTTCCCGCGCCAGGCGCTGCATGCACGCTTTTTGGCGCTGCACCACCCGACCACCGGTGAACGCATGGAGTGGGAATCGCCGCTGCCGGACGACTTTGTGTGGTTGCTGTCCTTGCTGAACCAGGACCGCGAGAGCTTCATCGGATGAGCGAGCTGACGCAGACGCTGCTGATACCTGACTGGCCCGCGCCAGCCTCGGTTCGCGCCTGCGTCACCACTCGTCGGGGCGGTATCAGCCTGCCGCCTTACGACACGCTCAACCTGGGCGACCACGTGGGGGATGACCCTGTTGCGGTCGCCGAGAACCGTCGTCGCCTGAGCTGTGAGTTCGCCATTCAGCCAGCCTGGCTCAAACAGGTGCACGGGCTGGTGGTCGCCGACGCCGACCCCACTGCGGTAGCCGAAGCGGACGCCAGCTGGACACACCAGCCCGGTATCGCTTGCACGGTCATGACCGCCGATTGCCTGCCTGCGCTGTTTTGCGACCGCGCCGGTACCCGTGTGGCCGCAGCCCATGCCGGCTGGCGCGGGCTGGCAGGTGGCGTGCTGGAAGCCACGCTGCAACGCCTGGCCCTGGCGCCTGAAGAGGTGCTGGTGTGGTTGGGCCCGGCTATCGGCCCGCAAGCGTTCGAAGTGGGGCTGGAAGTGCGCGATGCTTTCACCGCCGTGCACCCCGAAGCAGCGCGTGCCTTCGTCGAGGGCGCGCGGCCTGGCAAGTTGATGGCCGACATCTATGAGCTGGCGCGTATTCGCCTGGCAGCCAGCGGTGTAACGGCTGTTTATGGCGGCGGGCTGTGTACCGTCAGTGATGAGCGGTTCTTCTCTTACCGCCGTACACCGCAAGGTGGGCGTTTTGCATCGCTGGTCTGGCTCGGTCAGCGCTAACCGCTCTGGCTTCATCGCCTGCACTAATCCATCCCAATGACTTCGGTCAACCCCGCTAAGCTTGAATCTTCCAGAATCAGCCTTATCTATAAGGCATCTCAGGCAGGTTTCTTCATAACAGGCGCTGTCCATCGCTCCGACCTGCCCTTTTAAAGGAAGGTAACCCATGCGAATAGACCGTTTGACCAGCAAGCTGCAGCTTGCAATATCCGATGCGCAATCCCTCGCCGTTGGCATGGACCACCCGGCCATCGAGCCCGTGCACCTGTTGCAGGCACTGCTCGAGCAGCAGGGCGGCTCCATCAAGCCACTGCTGATGCAGGTGGGCTTCGATATCCACAGCCTGCGCCAGGCGCTGGTAAAAGAACTCGACCAGCTGCCGAAAATCCAGAACCCCACTGGCGACGTGAACATGTCCCAGGACCTGGCGCGCCTGCTCAACCAGGCCGACCGCCTGGCCCAGCAGAAAGGCGACCAGTTCATCTCCAGCGAGCTGGTGGTGCTGGCGGCCATGGATGAGAACAGCAAGCTCGGCAAGCTGCTGCTGAGCCAGGGCGTGAGCAAGAAAGCCCTGGAAAACGCCATCAATAACCTGCGCGGCGGCGCTGCCGTCAACGACGCCAATGCCGAAGAGTCCCGCCAGGCCCTGGACAAATACACCGTCGACCTGACCAAGCGTGCCGAAGAGGGCAAGCTGGACCCGGTGATCGGCCGTGACGACGAAATCCGACGCACGGTACAGGTGCTGCAGCGTCGCACCAAGAACAACCCTGTGCTGATTGGTGAGCCCGGCGTGGGCAAAACGGCCATCGCCGAGGGCCTGGCCCAGCGCATCATCAACGGCGAAGTGCCCGATGGCCTGAAAGGCAAGCGCCTGCTGGCGCTGGACATGGGCGCGTTGATCGCCGGTGCCAAATACCGGGGCGAGTTCGAAGAGCGCCTGAAAGGCCTGCTGAACGAGCTGTCCAAACAGGAAGGGCAGGTAATCCTGTTCATCGATGAGCTGCACACCATGGTCGGTGCCGGTAAAGGCGAGGGCGCCATGGACGCCGGCAATATGCTGAAACCCGCATTGGCCCGTGGTGAACTGCACTGCGTGGGCGCTACCACGCTGAACGAGTACCGCCAGTTCATCGAGAAAGACGCAGCCCTGGAGCGCCGCTTCCAGAAAGTACTGGTGGAAGAGCCCAGCGAGGAAGACACCATTGCGATTCTGCGTGGCCTTAAAGAGCGCTATGAAGTGCACCACAAGGTCGCCATCACTGACGGTGCAATCATCGCCGCCGCCAAGCTCAGCCACCGCTACATCACCGACCGCCAGTTGCCCGACAAGGCCATCGACCTGATCGACGAGGCGGCCAGCCGCATCCGTATGGAAATCGACTCCAAGCCGGAAGTGCTCGACCGCCTGGACCGTCGCCTTATTCAGCTGAAGGTTGAATCCCAGGCGCTGAAGAAGGAAGAAGACGAGGCTGCGAAGAAGCGCCTGGAAAAGCTGACCGAAGAAATCGAGCGGCTTGAGCGCGAATATTCCGACCTGGAAGAGATCTGGGCATCGGAAAAAGCCGAAGTGCAGGGTTCGGCGCAGATTCAGCAAAAGATCGAGCAGGCCCGCCAGGAGCTGGAAGCCGCACGCCGCAAAGGTGACCTCAGCCGCATGGCCGAGCTGCAGTACGGGGTAATCCCGGACCTGGAGCGCAGCCTGCAGATGGTCGACCAGCACGGCAAAACCGATAACCAGTTGCTGCGTAACAAGGTCACCGAGGAAGAAATTGCTGAAGTTGTTTCCAAGTGGACCGGCATTCCTGTGTCGAAGATGCTGGAGGGCGAGCGCGAGAAGCTGCTGAAGATGGAAGACTTGCTCCACCAGCGTGTGATTGGGCAAGGCGAGGCGGTTACCGCGGTGGCCAACGCCGTGCGCCGTTCCCGCGCAGGGTTGTCCGACCCCAACCGGCCAAGTGGTTCATTCCTGTTCCTTGGCCCTACCGGTGTGGGCAAGACCGAGCTGTGCAAGGCCTTGGCCGAGTTCCTTTTCGACACCGAAGAGGCCATGGTGCGCATCGACATGTCCGAGTTCATGGAGAAACACTCCGTGGCTCGCCTGATCGGCGCCCCACCAGGCTATGTGGGCTATGAAGAGGGCGGCTACCTGACCGAAGCCGTACGGCGCAAGCCTTACTCGGTGGTGCTGCTGGACGAAGTGGAGAAGGCGCACCCTGATGTGTTCAACGTGCTGTTGCAGGTGCTGGAAGATGGCCGCCTGACGGACAGCCATGGCCGCACCGTGGACTTCCGCAACACGGTCATTGTAATGACCTCCAACCTGGGCTCTGCACAGATCCAGGAACTGGTCGGCGACCGTGAAGCCCAGCGTGCGGCGGTGATGGATGCAGTAGGGGCGCACTTCCGCCCCGAGTTCATCAACCGTATCGACGAGGTGGTGGTGTTCGAACCGCTGGGCCGCGAGCAGATCGCCGGCATTACCGAGATCCAGCTGGGCCGCCTGCGCAGCCGCCTGCTGGAGCGCGAGCTGTCGCTGAGCCTGAGCCCAGAGGCGTTGGACAAGTTGATTGCGGTCGGTTACGACCCGGTGTATGGCGCACGGCCGTTGAAGCGTGCGATTCAGCGCTGGATCGAAAACCCCTTGGCGCAGCTGATCCTGGCCGGCAAGTTCATCCCCGGGACGGCGATTACCGCCAAGGTGGAAGGCGACGAGATCGTCTTCAGCTGATTACCCCGTTTGAAAGCCCCGCTTCGGCGGGGTTTTTTTTGGGTGATAGTGCCATCTCCCCGAGCTGTGCAGTACCTGTGGGGGCGGGTTTGCCCGCGATGCCGCCGGCACAACCCCAGTAAAATCGGGCATTTCCGGGCGGGTTTGTTAACTTGCTGAAAATTTTGAAATTTTTGCTTGCATCAATTTTAGAGTGCCCCTAATATACGCCGCGTTGTCAGGCACTAAGCGAATCACCAGCAACACCGGTGACCGCAAAACAACTTACAAATCAGTAAGTTGAATGAAAAAAAGTGGTTGACAAGCAAAACGAAGACTGTAGAATAGCCGGCCTCAGCAGCGACAACGCGAAAGCGGATAGCCAAAGAGACCGAAGCTAACACAAGCTTCGAAGTAGCAAAAAAGTTGTAAAGTTGTACCGAAGTTCAGTTCCGCGATAGCTCAGTCGGTAGAGCAAATGACTGTTAATCATTGGGTCCCTGGTTCGAGTCCAGGTCGCGGAGCCAATCTCGGGGTGTAGCGCAGTCCGGTAGCGCGCCTGCTTTGGGAGCAGGATGTCAGGAGTTCGAATCCCCTCACCCCGACCATTTTCAGGGTCGTTAGCTCAGTTGGTAGAGCAGTTGGCTTTTAACCAATTGGTCGTAGGTTCGAATCCTACACGACCCACCATGTAAAAAGGGCATCTCAAATGAGATGCCCTTTTTCTTTTGTCTCGATTTTTCCAAACCCTTGGTTGTGCCGTAAATCCGCTATCCTGCCTCGTGTCACTGGGCGGTATAAGGACGATTTGGCATGGTAGCCAATACATCAAGCGTCGTGGTTGTAGGCGCGGGCATCATGGGGGCCTCCGTTGCCTGGCACCTGGCCAGGCTGGGGGCCAGGGTCACGGTGTTGGAGCAGGGGGCCAGGCCCGCAGCAGGTGTTACCCGGTGGTCGTATGGCTGGGTGGGTACTGCCAGCGCCTCTGCCTCTGAAAACCCGGTTGCGCTTAACGCAACGCTGCAGGCCATCGCCGACTTCCGCCGCCTGGCACTCGACCTCGGGCCTTTGCCTGTCGCTGCCCGTGGGGCGCTGGTATGGCTAGACAACGACGAGCAAACCGCTTGCCTGATCGACCAGCAGCAGGCCGCGGGTGTGCGGCTGCACCCCTTGGATGCCCAGCAGGCCAGTGCCCTGGAGCCCTGCCTGGTAACCCCACCCAGGCTGGCCGCCTGGGCCCCAGACGATTTTGCGGTCGAGCCCGTCGCGCTGACCCGCCAGTTGCTCCATGGCGCCAAGCAAGCGGGTGCGCAGGTGCTGTATGGCCGTTGCGTTGATGGGCTGGAGATGAACAACGGGCGTGTCACGGCAGCACTGTGTGCAGGTGAACGCTTCGCCGCACACACCGTGGTATTGGCCAATGCCGATGCGGCCATTGGCCTGGCCGGGCAGCAGGCATTTCAATTGCCCATCCTCACCAAGCCTGCAGTGTTGATGCGCTTCTCGGCGCCTGCGGGTGTGGTGAGGCACCTGGTCTACGGCAATGGCCTGGAACTGCGCCCGGCGCTGGAAGGTGGTGTGGCCTGCGCGGAAGATGCCCCTGCAGAAGGCGAGGCAGGCTTGCCGGCCCTTGCCGAACACACCGCCGAGGCGATCAAGCGCATGTTCATCGGCACCTCTGGGCTGTCGCTGCGTGCCGTCAGCATCTGCCGGCGGCCAATGACCCAAGGGGGCGAACCCGTGCGGGGTTACTTGCCGGGCGCGCATGGGGTGTATGCGCTGATAGCCCACCCCGGGGTCATCCTGGCGCCGTACCTGGGCCGCCTGGCTGCCGAGGAAATTGTTCAGGCCGGGTGCTAGGCCGTGTTTTTAACTGGACGTGGCTGATGCGCAACTGCTGCAATGGGTGTTGAGGGTTTCCATGCCCTCTTGAGGCTGCTTCCCCAACACCCTTCGCAGGAGCGCAGTAATGCAGTGGCAACGTAACTTGGCAATCTGTTTTTTTGGATCGTTCGTCAATATCGTTGCCATGACCGTGCTGCTACCGTTTCTGCCGGTGTACGTGGAACATCTAGGTGCCACGGGCGATGCAGATATTGCCCGCTGGTCAGGCATCGCCTATGCCGCGACCTTTTTTAGCGCCGCGTTGGTAGCGCCGTTGTGGGGGCACCTGGCAGACCGCTACGGCAGCCGGCAAAACCTGATCCGGGCCAGTTTCGGCATGGTTGTCAGCATGGCGCTGATTGGCATGGCGCAGACTGTGGAGCAGTTGGTGGTATTGCGCTTGCTGGTCGGCCTTGCCGGTGGTTATACCTCGGGGTCGTACGTGCTGGTGGCGGCGCAAACGCCGAAAGAGCGCTCCGGCTGGGCGCTTGGCATGCTCTCGTCGGGCATCATGGCCGGTGGGTTGGTGGGGCCGCTGCTCGGCGGCATTCTGCCGACCGTCATGGATATCCGCACCATCTTCCTGGGCGCCAGCGGGCTGATCTTCTTCAACTTCCTGGCGACGTGCCTGTTCATTACCTCGCCACCCCGTCAGAGCAAAGCCGACAAGGCCCGGGCCGACAGCGCGCCTGCGCCCCGGCCAGACATGTCTGTCGTCTTCACCATGCTGTTCGTTGCCATGATCCTGATGATGGCCAACATGTCGATCGAGCCGATCGTCACGCTGTATATCCGCAGCCTGGACGTGGGCGCGCAGTCTGTCACCTGGCTGGCGGGGTTGTGCATGGCAGCCTCGGCGCTGGGCAGCATCATCTCGGCACCCAGGCTGGGCAAGCTGGCCGACCGCGTCGGGGCGTTGAAGGTGGTGGTGGTATGCCTGGGCATCGCCGGGTTGCTGTTGATTCCCCAGGCGCTGGTCACCCAGGCCTGGCAACTGATCCTGTTGCGCCTGGCCATGGGCTTGGCATTGGGCGGGTTGATCCCCTGTGTGTCGGCTGTCATCCGGCAGAACGTCGGCGCCAACAGGGTGGGCAAGATGCTGGGCTATTCCACCTCGGCCCAATACCTGGGCCAGGTCGCCGGCCCGGTGCTGGGCGGCTTTGCGGCTGGCTCACTGGGCCTGCGGTTTGTGTTCGGCGTTACCAGCGTGGTGCTGCTGGCAACGGCTGGTTGGTGCCTGTTGTTACTGCTGCGTGGCCCGGCGGCTGCCAACAACGCATCGCTTAACGACGGCTGAATGGGCACCACCGGGCAGGTGCAGCTGGGGTCAGTGCAGCTTCAACCGCGGCTCTGTACCCCGGCCAATCTTGCTGCCCAGCATCATCAGTGCCGTGCGGAAAAACCCGTACAGGGCCATCTGGTGCATGCGGTACAGCGACACATAGAACATGCGCGCCAGCCAGCCTTCCAGCTTCACACTGCCCATCAGGTTACCCATGAGGTTGCCCACTGCCGAAAAGCGTGACAGCGAGACCAGCGAGCCGTAGTCCTTGTATGCATAGGTCGGCAGCGGTTTGTTCTCCAGCCTTGCCTTGATGCTTTGCGCCAGCATCGACGCCTGCTGGTGCGCGGCCTGTGCACGTGGCGGCACATTGCGGTCGGTGCCAGGCTGCGGGCAGGCGGCGCAGTCGCCGAAGGCAAAGATATCGTCGTCGCGGGTAGTCTGCAGGGTAGGGCGCACCACCAGCTGGTTGATGCGGTTGGTCTCCAGCCCGTCGATGTCCTTGAGGAAGCCCGGTGCACGAATGCCCGCCGCCCATACCTTCAGGCTGGCCTGGATCACTTCGCCGTCCTTAGTCTTCAGGCAGTCGCCCGTCACCTCGCTCACCGCCGCATTGGTCATCACCTTGACCCCCAGTTTTTCCAGGGTCTGGTGCACCGGCACGCTGATGCGCTCGGGCAGCGCCGGCAGCACGCGCGGGCCGGCCTCGATCAGGGTGATGTGCATGTCCTTGGGCTGGATGCGGTCCAGGCCATAGGCTGCCAGCTCGTGGGCGGCATGGTGCAGTTCGGCGGCCAGTTCCACACCCGTGGCGCCGGCCCCGACGATAGCAACGCTGATTTTTTCGCTGGCCACATCCCCGGCGTGAGCGCGCAGGTAGTGGTTGAGCAGTTGCTGGTGGAAGCGCTCGGCCTGCTTGCGGGTATCCAGGAACAGGCAGTGCTGCGCCGCGCCCAGGGTGCCGAAGTCGTTGGTGTTGGACCCCACGGCAATCACCAGAGTGTCGTAGCCCAGCGTACGGGCCGGCAGCAGTTCACGGCCCTCTTCATCGAGGGTAGCGGCCAGCTGGATCTGCTTGCCCTCACGGTCCAAGCCGCTCATGCGGCCCAGCTGGAAATTGAAGTGGTTCCACTTGGCCTGGGCCACGTAGTTCAGCTCGTCTTCCGAGGAGTTCAGCGAGCCGGCCGCCACTTCGTGCAGCAGGGGCTTCCAGATGTGCGTGAGGTTGGCGTCCACCAGGGTGATGTAGGCCTGCTTGCGCTTGCCCAGGGTTTTACCCAAGCGGGTCGCCAGTTCCAGGCCGCCGGCGCCGCCGCCGACAATCACGATGCGATGAGTCATGGGGGTATCTCATAAGGTTTACGGAATTCTTGGCCCAATGGGCCGGCCGCACCGTGCACGAGGGGAGGGCGAGCGCCAGGCAGCTCATAGCACCAGTCCACTCAGCAGGCGGCTGACAAGGCCCAACCCGATGGTCACTGCCAGCACCACCACCAGCAGCAACCATGGCCGAAAAGGCCGGCGCTGCACCTGGTGTTGCGGGGCTTGCAGGTATTCATCGACGCGACGCTGATCTTCAGGGTTCAGGCGGCTGGTCATGGTGGGCCTCGTCAGATAGACGTTTGTGACTGCGCAAACGCTACAGTGTTCGTGCAGGCGCATGAAACAAATGATAATGCTTTCTATCTTGGCCGCCGAGTGTACGGCATCCTGATCAGCGGCGGCACAGGATCAAAGGCTGATACCCACATCGAACACGATGCTGCGGCCCAGGTTGCCGCGCAGAAAATCCGGTGCATCGGGGTGGGCGAACAGCACCCGGGCAAAGGTCGGCCCCACCAGCGACAGCGAGCGCCAGCCCTGGCGCAGGTATTCGGTGGGGGGCGGAAAGTGCGTGTTCAGGTCCAGCACTTCCCGCTTGAGGCTGGCGAAGGCAATGATGTCCAACTCGTTCAGCTCAAGCCCGCGCTCGCGGTAGTTGTGCGCCTTCTTGCGCAACGTGGGCGCCAGCCGCCCCAACAGCTCGGTGGCACTGATACGCCGGGGCCTGGCTTCGCGGCGTACCAGTTGCGCCAGGGAAAATGCACTGCGCCGGCGTTGCAGCTCTTCACGCCATTCATCGTTCAGCCGGCGCCCCTCGTCCAGTACGAAAAACACCTCGAACGCCGCATCACGGAACAATACGTCAGGTGGCTCCTGCCCGGCGGGGGTGAAGTCGTCAGTGCGGTAGGGGATGTTCAGGCCCTGCAAAAGGCGCTGGCACACCCAACGCTCACGCTCCCATTTGCGTGCATTGGAAAGAAAGGCGTTGGCTTGTTCGGCCTGGATGGTAAGCAGGCGCAGGTAGTCTGAGTCATCCATGTAGCTAGCTTAGCTGCTATTCGATGACGATAAGATGCTGTTTGTGCGCAGAAATCGGTTTGGCCGGGGCCGGTCGCCTGGGCAGGCGTGGAATGGGTGTAGACTCAGGTTTGTCCATAATTTTTTCAGGGGTATTTGGCAGGTGATCAGCGCACACGTTTTGTCCGGTACCACCCTGACACTGGGTTGGCTCGGTTATGTGCCATTGCTGGTGTGGGCTGCGAGCCGGGTGTACTGGGTAGAGCTGGTAACCGACCGGCGCCGCCAGCACCTGCTGTTTGGCACAGTGGTCTGCCTGTTTGCCTTGTGGTTGGTGCGGCGTGATTTCGATACCGGCGTGTCGTACCACTTCATTGGCATGACGGCCGTGACACTGATACTGGACTGGCCGCTGGCGGTGGTGGGCGGGTTCATGGCCCAGCTAGGCCTGCTGGCGCTGGGGCGGCAGGACCTGGCGGCGCTAGGGGTAAACGGCCTGCTGCTGGTGGGCCTGCCGGTGTTGATTACCGAGGCCTGCGCCCTGTGGGTAGAGCGCGCCCAACCCAAGAACCTGTTCGTGTATATCTTCTGTTCCGGGTTTTTCCCGGCAGCCTTGACGGTGGTCGCCTGCCTGGCCGCTGCGTTGGGTGTGTTGTGGCTGGACGGGATTTTCGCCATGCCCGAGTGGCTCAGCGACTTTGCCGGCTTCTTGTGGTTGATGATGTTCCCAGAGGCATTTATCAACGGCACCATTATCAGTGCGCTGGTGGTGTTCTGCCCGGAGTGGTTGGAAACCTTCAACCGCACCCGCTATTTGCAGGCGCCGTGGAAGGAAGAGGACCGCTGAGTATCAGGATGGGGTTAGTGGCGTGGCTCCAGGTCGCCGGAATACAGCTCATCTTCCGACTCTTCTGCCCCCGGGATCTTGTGTTCCTCCGAAGCCCAGGCCCCCAGGTCGATCAGTTTGCATCGGTCCGAGCAAAACGGCCTAAAGGCGCTTTTCTCATTCCATTCCACAGGTGCGCCACAGGTTGGGCAATCCACGGTCATTGGCTGGCTCATGGCTGGCCTCCTCGTAAAGTCAGGTAAAAATGGTGCAGGCGGTCAATCTGCTCGTGCAGCGCGGCCAGGTCGCCGTCGTTCACCACCACATCGTCGGCATGGCGCAGGCGATCCTCCCGGCTCAGTTGCGCCTTGAGAATGGCCTGCACCTGCTCGGCGCTGGTGTTGTCGCGGGCCAGGGTGCGGGACACCTGCAGGTGGTGCGGTGCATCGATCACCAACACCCGCTGGGTTTTCTGATACTGCCCCGACTCGATCAGCAAAGGTGATACGTACACCGCATAGGGCGATTGCCCCTTGGCCAGGTAACTGAAAATCTCCTGCCCGATCAGCGGGTGCAGCAGCTGCTCCAGCCATTTGCGCTGTACCGGGTCGGCAAAAATCAGCTGCCGCAGCGCGGCGCGGTCCAGTTGCCCGTCTGCCTGCAACACGCCGGGCCCGAAGTGCTCGACGATGCTGGCCAGGGCAGGGCGGCCGGGCTCCACCACCCAGCGCGCCGCCTGGTCGGCATCAACCAGGTGCACCCCCAGCTCGACAAAGCGTTCGGCAGCCGCGCTCTTGCCGCTGCCAATACCGCCGGTAAGGCCAAGAATCCAGGGGGTGAAGGCCGCAGTGGTCATCGGTATCCAAGCAGTTGCATGTAGGAGAGGTGTATTTCATCACCCCAGAGCACAGCAATCCACCCCGCGATGGCCAGATAAGGCCCAAAGGGGATGGGCGTACCCAGTGCATGCCTGCGCAAACCCACCAGGCACAGGCCAACCACCGCACCCACCACCGACGACAACAGCAACGTCAACGGCAGTACCTGCCACCCGCCCCAGGCCCCAATCAGCGCCATCAGCTTGAAGTCGCCAAAGCCCATGCCCTCTTTGTTGGTGAGCAACTTGAACGCCCAGTACACGGCCCACAGGCTCAAGTACCCCGCCACCGCACCCCACAGCGCATCGGAGAGCGGCACATAGAGCCCGGCGCAGTTCACGATCAGCCCCAGCCACAACATTGGCAGCACCAGCACATCCGGTAGCAGCTGGTGCCTGGCGTCGATCAGGCTCAGCGCCAGCAGGCACCAGGTCAGCAGCAATGCCATCAAAGCCTGGGCCGAGGGCCCAAAGCGCCACGCCACCGCCAGCGACAACAACGCGCAGGCCGCTTCAACCAACGGGTAGCGCAGGCTGATGCTGGCCTTGCAGGCCCCGCAGCGCCCACCCAATGCCAGGTAACTGAGCAGCGGAATATTCTGCCACGCCCGAATACGCTGCCCGCACCCCGGGCAGTGCGAGGCCGGCAGGCACAGGTCGAAACGCTGGTAAAGCGTAACCGGCAGGTTCAACACCACTTGCGCTTCACGCCGCCACTGCCGCTCCAGCATGATCGGCAGGCGGTGCACCAGAACGTTCAGGAAGCTACCCGCCAACAAGCCAAGCAGGGCCACCAGGGTAATGAAGTACGCCGGCTGCATCGCCAGCAAGTTCCACACAGTCATCGTCAGATCAAACTACCCAGCTGAAAAATCGGCAGGTACATGGCCACCACCAGGCCACCGACCAGCACCCCCAGCACCAGCACGATGGCGGGTTCCAGCAGGCTGGTCATCTGGTCCAGCGTCTGGCTGACCTGTTCTTCATAATGGCTGGCGGCCTTGTCCAGCATCTGGTCCAGCGTGCCGCTGGATTCGCCGATAGCCGTCAACTGCACCAGCAACGGCGGGAACAACACCTCCCCAGCCATCGCCCGATGCAGCCCCAGCCCATTTGCCATATCCTGACGCAGCCGTAGCACCGCCCGCTCGTGCAGCTCACCGCCGCACACTCTGGCCACCGTGCCCAGCGCATCCAGCAACGGCACGCCCGCCGTGTACGATGTCGCCAGGCTGCGCGCAAACCGCGCCAGGGCCGCCTGCCCCAGCAGCGCCCCGAATACAGGCACCTGCAGCGCCCTCTGCGCCCACCACAAGCGCACCGGCAGATGCCGCCTATACAGCTGCCGCAAAGCCACACCCAGCCCCACTGCCACCAACAGCAGCCAGGGTGCATGCCGCCCAAACCCCGCCGCCAGGTCGATCACAAATTGCGTGAACGCAGGTAACGCTGTATTCATGCCTGCGAACAAAGACTCGAACTGCGGAATCACCTCCAGCAACAACACCGCCGACACCCCCAGCCCCGTCAGCAACAACAACAACGGGTAGATCATCGCCTTACGCACCTTCTTCTGCAGCGCCCGCCGCTGCTCCAGCATGCCGGCAAGCTGTTCCAGTTGCCGGTCGAGCGTGCCGGACTGCTCACCCACCCGCACCAAGTTGCAGTACAGCGCATCGAACCATCCCGGGTGACGCTGCAGTGCATCCGCCAGCCCAAGCCCCGCGTGCAAATCCTGTTTCAATTTACCCAGCAACTGCGCCTGCCCCGCATCGCAACCACTGCGGCCCATCACCTCCAGTGCCTGCAGCAGCGGCACGCCGGCCTTGAGCAACGTCGCCAGTTGCCGGCTGAAACCCGCCGGGTCCGCCTTCGCCTGCCGCTTGGGCAACCCCAGCACCAGCCCGCCAGCAGGCCGCAGACTCACCACATTGATGCCTTGGCGGATAAGCCCCGCCCGCACATAGGCAGGGCTGCGCCCCGCCGTTTGCCCAGTGACCGGCGTGCCGTGGGCATCCGTGCCACGCCAGGTATAGCGCTGTGTTGTTGCGTTCATAAAAAGGCCTTTTCTGCCCGTGGGACAAGCCTGGAAACAGCTTGCCCCGTCCATGGAAGGGCGCGCGTCCGTGATGCTCACTAGAGTAGATCAGCGATGGCGAAGCCCACGCAGGCAGGGGTGACAAAAGGTGTCTGTTCAGGCCTACTGCGCCGCTGCCGGTGGGGCGCGCCGGCTTTCTAGTGCATGCGTATCGAAAAGGAAACTGTTCATGAAAGGGCAACGCGGTATCACCCTGATCGAACTGATGATCGTTGTCGCGATCATCGGCATTCTGGCGACCATCGCCTTACCGATGTACACCAACCACCAAGCCCGCTCCAAGGCCGCCGCCGGCCTGCTGGAAATCAGCGCGCTCAAAACCCCGATGGACCTGCGGCTGAACGACGGCCGCGACGTCACCGACGTCGCCAGCCTGGGCGGCCAACCCACCACCGCACACTGCGCCATTACCGCCAGCGGCAAGGCCGCAGACGCCAGCGCCAGCATCGTCTGCACCCTGGTCGATGCCCCGGCCAATGTGCTGGGCAAGGCCCTGACGCTGACCCGTTCTGCCAGTGGTTGGGCGTGCAGTACCGACATCGAAGAAGAGCTGGCGCCCAAAGGGTGCAAGGCGCCGTAAGGGCAGGGGAATAAGCCAGCGGAAACAGAGGTTTGCGTAACGGGTGCGGCGGTGGTACGTTGCGCTACACGCCGGTGTAGCTCAGTCGGTAGAGCAGCGCACTCGTAACGCGAAGGTCGCAGGTTCGATTCCTGTCTCCGGCACCACATCCAGCTCCACTGCATTCCGCTGAATGCTTTGGAAGCCCTCTAAACCGGCCTTCTGGCCGGTTTTTTGTTTCCACGACCCTCCGTCGGGAACCAACAAAAGCCCCAATAACCGGGGGTATTTTTGGGGTACAGCGTCTTTCCTGCATGGAGAACGTACCCCTATGCCACGCCTAGCCACTTCGCTCAGCGACCTCAAATTCCGCACGGCCAAGCCGTATGATCGCGCTTACAAACTGTTCGACGGCGGGGGCATGTAGCTGTACGTCACGCCCTGTGGCTCGAAGACTTGGCGGCTGCGGTATTTCAAACCCAACGGCAAGGAGGGCACGCTGATCATCGGCAAGTACCCCATCGTTTCGTTGGCCGTTGCGAGGGCCAAGCGCGATGAGGCCAAGGCCCTGTTGCTCGACAACCTTGATCCGATGGAAGAAAAGCAGAAGGCCAAGATCGCAGCCCAGCGGGCGAGCCTTCTCTTTGAAACCGTTGCCCTGGAGTGGCACGTCGAAATGTCCCGGCGCTGGACCGAGGGCCACGCCAAGACGGTGCTGAGCAGGTTGCGCACCCATGTGTTTCCACTGATTGGTCAGCGGCCTATCGCTGAACTCGACACCCATGATCTGCTTGAGGTCACCCAGCGGATCAAGGATCGCGGCACCATGGATGTAGCGCTGCGTGTGCAGAACTATCTCTCCACGATCATGCGGGGCGCGAAGCGGGCGCGGCAGATCACTCAAAATCCGGCGCTCGATCTGGCGGGCTCGATTCAAGCGCCGCGCACCGTGCATCGTCCTTCACTCTCGCTGAACCGTCTTCCTGAGTTTTTGAGCCGAATCGACAACTACACCGGTCGCGAGCTGACTCGACTCGCAGTGCTGCTGGCGCTGCATAAGTTCGTGCGCTCCAGCGAACTGCGCTTTGCACGATGGGATGACTTCGACCTGCAACGTGCAATGTGGGAGATCCCCGATACTCGCAAGCCGATTGAAGGCGTCCGCTATTCCACGCGTGGGACCAAGATGAGTGGGGACATCCAGATAGTGCCGCTGTCGCCTCAAGTCATCGAAATCCTTGAACAGCTACGCAGCTTGAATCGGTTCTCTGAACTGGTGTTGCCCGGTGACCACAGGTACTGGAAACCCTTGTCGGAGAATACGGTTAACCAGGTGCTGCGCAATATGGGGTACGACACCACGAGGGACATGTGCGGGCATGGCTTCAGGACCATGGCTTGTAGTGCCTTGCTTGAATCGGGGCTGTGGACGGACGCGGCGATTGAGCGGCAGATGAGCCATCAGGAGCGTAACCGCGTGCGTGCTGCATACATCCACAAGGCCCAATTTCTGGAGCAACGTCGGTTGATCATGGCGTGGTGGAGTCACTACATCGATGCCAACAGATCGGGCCATGTCACCCCGCATGAGTTTGCCCACCCGGTAGGCGATAACGTCACCGCCTTGCCAAATGGCCATGGCGCATTCAATCGCGGGTGAGCCTGCAAGATTGGCGCTGGCTGCTCTTTCAGGCGGGTCCATCCAAACAGGGCTGCAAAGCCGCCCTGTTTGGATGGACCTCACTTTGAAGAGCTAAAAGCCACGACGTTGTCCGGGATTTACCACGGAATTCCACCCGTGGATAACCGCTTTTCAGGTCCCAAGTAGCGCTGAATTGGGGCCCTTGACCGGGTTTATCCACAGGCGTAGAACTGGCCGTGCAAGCGCTGTCGATGACAGCATCCCAGGTGACCCGAACCTTCAAGGTCACGCCGCTCACGCGGTGGTTCTTCCCAAGGGCGATTAGCATTCGGCAGCTCGCCCGGTCACTGCCCATGTGATGAATGCTCTTTCACACATAGCGCTCGTGCGCCAGATACTCCGTACCTCGCTGCCCTGCAGCAACCTATCCGCTTGGCCAAATTTTTGCGCCAACCTGTGCCCGTCTCTTTCTTCTGGAAAGAGACGGGCACTTCTAACGCTGCTGCAGCCCTGATCGCACAAGGCTCTGCGGCAATCCCCATCGTGACAATCGGCGTGACAAACGCCGATGTCACCAGCAACAGCGCTGTAGATGATGGTGCCGCAGACCACGGAATGGACTGCACCTGACTGACAGTCAGGCATGCCCCGGTCATCGCATTGCTGCGTTCAACCGGCTCAGGATCTTCAGGCGCTTGTTTAGTCAGCCAGCACTGCCTCTACCCGCCCATCGGCAACGGTGTTCAGGAGGCCAGATCATGAGATGCCCTTGCTCCGGGTTGTAAGGAGCCGCCAGTCCCGCGTACAGGACATTCCCCACAGGTCGCAGGGGCCTTGATCCCTGATAACACTCAGCATTCTTGGCGGGATGACGTGGGGCGAGGGTCGGAGAACAGGCGATGAGGTGATCGACATGGCATTGGTAGGTAGGCGGGATGGCCGCAATTTCGGCTACGGCAGGCAACTGAGCTATGCAGGGCCGCAGGCGTTGAAAGACATGTTCGGCGGCGGCCACTACGGCACGGTGAAGGCACACTGTGATCGGTGGCAGGCATTCGTCAGATGGTGCCGCTCCGAACAAGGGGCCGGTATCAATGATGCGCGGCAGATTGATCGGAAGGTATTGGCGGACTATGCGGCGTACCTGCGTGACGTGGTAAGGCGCGGTGACCTTGCTGTCAGCACCGCACAAAACCGCCTATCCAGCGTTAACAGGACAATGGCGGCGCTGCGCGGTGATCAGTGTGTGAAATTGCCCAGTCCGAGCAAGGCGTTGGGAATGCAGCGCACCGGAGTCCGCCAATCGGCTCCGCAAGGCCAAGACCGCGATCAGGTTAATGAGATCGTCAATGCGCTTTGCCGCAATCATCAGCAACGGGCCGCTGCAATCGCTCTGTTGGCGCGAGCCACCGGCATGCGCTTGCGTGAGGCGATCCGAGCCGACTTGCCACGGCTGAGCCGTGAAGCTGAAGTCTTCGACAAGATCAATATCCAAGACGGCTCTAAAGGCGGCCGCGCCGGCGCCTCGGCGCCACGTTGGATTGCGGTGGACGAGCATGTTCGAGGTGCCATTGAGTTTGCAAGGCAAGTGTCGCCTGTGGGTAGCCGCAACCTGATCGCACCCCACCAAGCCTACCTGAATGTCCTGCAAGAAATCATCCGCCCTGCGCGAGACATCCTGCATGCACACAACCTGAAAGGCTTCCATGAGCTACGAGCGGCATACGCATGTGAGCGATATGAGCAAATCACCCAACATAGCGCGCCTATCAACGGCGGCCAATGTTGCCAGGTAAACAGGAACCTTGATCGTGAGGCCCGGGAGCAAATCAACTACGAGCTGGGGCACGGTCGGATCAATGTGGTCGCTGCCTACGTCGGAGGGCGGACATGAGTAAGCAATTCGACATGGAACTGTTCTTGACTGGAGTGCTGACGGGGTCGCACGCAACCCAGCAACGTCATGTACGACAGGCGAAAATCATCCAGGCTGAGATTACAAAGCGCTGGCAGCTTGAAACTCCTTGGGGTTGGCAGAGAAAGCATGTGGCTTGGTTTCTCGATCATCGCCTCGGTAACCGCAGCGAGGCAACGCGTTACTACTACTTGCTGACCGTGCGGTTGCTGGTTAGCCGATTGCAAAAAACATGGGTATTCGGATCGCCAATTGACTGAGTGATCGCGCTGAGTCAGCAACCCTGCTGTTTACTCGTTAAGTGCGCGCTCCCCAGCATTTAGTTTGGGGCGCGACTAAAATTAAGCCGGGAGAGGTTGGAATGTTTTTTGGCTGTACATATATACAGTCATGGTTAAGTGCGGAGAGCCTTTCAAGCTGCTACGGAGTTGCGATATGATTGCATATGGCCACCAATGCGCCATCACGGTAAAAGGCATTTTCATTAAAAAAGGCCCCCTTCGCATGGACGTACAAAAATTAAATCGGCTCAAAAAGCTTGAGCGAGAAGTGCAAGATTTTCATCCGCTGCTACGGGTATTATTGCATAGGTTGCCATACATCAGGAATTTAGAATATAACCAAGGGCCTGGTGAAAAGGGGGCGGATTTTGTATTGGAAAAAGTCGATGATGTTGTAGATATCACTACCTACGTCGGCGTCATTGTTAAGATTGGAAAAATCAAACTTGATTTTCAAGATATAGAGCGACAAATTGATGAGTGCGGCATGGAGCGCACATTCGATAATGGTAAGAAAAAGATATTTCTAAGCGAGATATGGATAATCACAAATGACGCCATTACCGAGCATGCTCAGCAAAAGATTCATCATAAATTTAAGCAGACCAAAATTATTTTCTTCGATGGAGAGAAAATTGCGGGGCTTATTGATAGGTTTTACGCTGAGTACTGGACTGATATCAGCATCAGTCTTGGGGAATACATAAGGAAGCTTCGCAGTTTTTCTGAAGGGCTAACTAGAAACTCGGCAATTTTGGAATTTCAGGAAGATATTAATATTGAGCAGCGAGTTGTTCGCGTCGGAAGAAAAGTAAGGCCTGATCAGGGAAGAAAAAGTAAAGACCTCCAATCTACAATTCATGATGCTATTAAAAACGAAAAAGCTATTTTCCTCGAAGGATTTATGGGGGCGGGGAAGTCCAATCTTGTAAAGCGGGCAATTGAGCGCATGACTGAGCCTGCCATAATCAATAACGAGAAAGTTATTCCAGTGGGTATGACTTTCAAAGATTATCTGGAAGCTTATCACGGCGATGTTGATAAAATAATTGCCAAGGTTGTTGATGAGTCTCAAACTGATCCTGAAAAGCATACTTACGTTATCTTTATCGATGGGCTTGATGAAGTTCCGCTTAGCGAGGAAGCTCGCCAAGATCGCCTTCGCGCTATTAGTTCAAATGTTAGGTCAAAAAACAATGTTAAAGTAGTAGTTACCAGTCGTCCAATCGAAGACCTGAAAGAAAAAAATGAAATTGACAGATTTTTTTCTCGATTCCAGCTTATTCCTCTAACCACAAAGCAACTTTTAACCTTTATTGAGAAGGCTTGCGATAATCCGGTCGCTCTCGAACGGCTTACTGCCGGCATGGAAAGGTCCGCCTTGTTCAGGCATTTGCCCAAAACGCCAATCTCTGCGATTTTACTGGCGAGGATAGTTAAGGAGGACCCTGCAGAGCTTCCATCTACTATGACTGAACTCTACTCTAAGTATTGTGAATTGGTTTTAGGGCGATGGGATATGAGTAAAGGACTACAATCCCAAAAAGAGTACGAGGTGATTGATAGCGTTTGTATGGATCTTGGAGCATATGTAATCGAGAACGGGCTCAGCGATGTTTCATCTCGTGAAGTTCTTGGGTTCTTTGAGCGCTACATAGCAGAGAGAAACCTGAAAATGGATCCTGCTATTATATTTGATAAGTTTCTGGCTAAGAGGGAGGTTTTTAAATATAACAACAGAAATCTAGCGCTATCATTTAAGCATAGGACATTTGCCGAATATTTCTCAGCCAAAAAAATGCTGCGTGAGAATGCGGCTCTGGTTCATGACAGGGTCTTTGATCCATATTGGTGTACGGTTTACTTTTTCTTGGTTGGTCTGAAACGGGACTGTCCAGACTTGATGCGGGAAATTTTTGGGGTAGCTAATCTTACTCCGCAGCAAGAAATTGTTAAAGTCTTTCAAACCGGGCAATATCTTTTGGCTGGGCACCTGACTCCCTATAAAGTCATCCAAGAAGGGTTGAGCGGCAGCTTTAGACTTGCAGCTAGAATTCTGGACGATGCACTTCAAGGGAAGAATCCGCTGTCAAGTCTACCTCCGGTCCAGCTCATATATCTCTTGGCGCATGGGATGAGCCATACCTATGGCTATAACTATTTTGAAGATGCTATTGGTGAGGGGGTGTTGGAAGTGGTGGAAGTATCTGGTGATGACCGGAGTCTTTATGAGTTGTTTTTCCTAGCAACCACAAATGCCTATCTTGGAAAAAACTCCGCGTTTGAGTCGTTGATCAAGCAGCACGGAAAAAATCTTCCAGAGTTGCTGAAGCTGGGGATTTCTCATTTCAACGATGATTTTTCGCTGAAGTCTGATGTCACCGCGAAGTATGTCAAAAAGCTTCATAAAAGCCTACAGTCGCGTGGTAATTTTCACGAAATTATCGCTAGCTTTTACGATATTTCTATTGCGGAAACTTTGGGTAAGCAAGAGATTATGCCTGCGGGTTAAAATTGTAAGGACGTTTGCTGTTGTCCGCTCGGATTGTTGTTAGGTGGCGTCAATCATAGTTTTCAGCCTATGTCCAACCATTACGGGAGCGAATACAGTGCGGAAGGTATTGCCGATCATCCATATTTTAAGTTTTCCCTGACAAGGGAGCACCCACTTAGCGGATCCCTCTTGACCGCTTCCTGATGGGGTAGTGGTATCGGGAGGGATGTGGGTAATTTAAATACTTGGGTGATACTTAATTTTTTTGCGATTTTCGAATAAGAATATAGGCGGCTGGATGCAAAGCGGCTCAGTAGTTAAATAAGTGAGCGCACAGTCAACGTGAGCACCCTGGAGATACCTAAGAGTGCAAGAAGACAGAAAAAGAAAGTAAGCGCTCCATGAACCCCACCTAACCAATAATGGGCAGAGCACCTAGCTGTGTATTTGAGGAGTGCAATTCCACGGTAGCAGCGCTTCGTAGTTTTCCACTGAGCACGCCTACGGCAGGCGTTCCAGTGCGTGGCGCAGCCACGCATAGGGCTCTTGGCCGTTGGCTTTTGCCGTCTCTACCAGGCTGTAGAGTTGTGCGCTGGCAGTGGCACCTTTGGGCGTGTCACTGAACAACCAGTTCTTTCTCCCGATGACAAACGGGCGGATCGCACGCTCGGCTGCGTTGTTGTCGATCGGTAAGCAGCCGTGCTCGACGTAGCGTTCCAACTTGCTCCAGTTGCTGGCCAAGTAGCCGATGGCCTTGCCCAAGGCATTCTGCGTCGTGACTTGAGGTTGCGTTTTTTCTACCCAGCTTTTCAGCTGAGCCAGCAATGGCAGGCTGCGCTCCATGCGGGCAGCCTTACGATCTTCATCGCTGCCGTCCTTAAGGTCGCGCTCGATGCCATACAGCTTGTTGATCAAATTCAGGGCGATGTCTGCGCGCCCGGTTTTACCCTTGGGCTGCACTTTCTGCGCTTCGACGAACTTGCGGCGTGCGTGCGCCCAGCAGCCCAACCGCTCCACGCCGTCCTGTGCAGCCAGCGCGTTGTAACCGGCGTAGTCGTCGGTCATGACATAGCCGCGGTAGCCATCCAGCAGGCGCGTCGGCACCTCCTGCGCTCGGCTGGTGGCGTAGTCGAAAAGGATCACTGGCCGATCAGGTGGGCCGCCGGTTTGTACCCACATCCAGGATTGGCTACTGGGCTCACGGCCAGGCTCCTTCAACACCTGCACACGTGTTTCATCACAGTGGATGATCCGACCGCTCAACAGGCTTTCGCGCATCAGATTCAGCAGCGGTTGGAAGTGCTCGCTGCATTGAATCACCCAGCGCGCCAGGGTTTGGCGCGGGATATCGATACCGTGGCGCCCCAACACTTTTTCGAAGCGATGAAGCGGTAGGCCGTCTACGTATTTGATGGTCAGCAGCATGGCCAGCACACTAGGGCTAACCATACTTTTCTCAATCACTTGGGCAGGCTTGTCCGCCGTTACGGGCGCTGACTCGCAGTCGCGGCAGCCATACACCTTGCGAACATGTTTGATGACGCGAATCTGCATCGGGACGATTTCAAGCTGTTCGCTGACTTCTTCACCAATGGCATGCTTGCGGCAGCCACAAGCGCACGTCAGCTCATGCTCGGGCAGTTCGTGGACAACTTCGATACGCGGCAAATCAGCCGGCAGTGGCTTACGTTTGCCACGGCGCTTGGTGGGTGCAACGACTTCTTCGTCGCCGGCCTCATCCAAGGGCTCAGCCAGGCTTTCCGCTTCGTCGAAGAGCGGCAACTGTGGCGTCGCCGCATCGCCTGTCTGCTCGCTCTTGCGCCCGAACAGGCGCTGGCGCAACAGCGCAACTTCCTCTTCGAGATGAACGATCTTACCCTTGTCCGATGCGCGCTCGTTGATCATCTGTTCAAGCAGTTGCTTGAGCAGAATAGGATCGTCAGGAAGGTCTTCGGGCATGGAAATCATGCCGCGGATTATACCGAATCAGGCGACGTATCGAGGCGTCAAAACCTGATGCGGACGGTTACGCCAGAGGTCGAAGCCGTCGAGCAGCCAGTTCAGCTCCTGGACGGTCAGGATAATGACTTCGTCAGTGACATCGGGCGAGGTTTTGAACCGCTCTGACTCCAAGCGCTTGAGCCATAGGCAAAAGCCGTTGCGCTCCCAATACAGGATCTTCACCCGGTTGCGCGGCTTGTTGAGGAAGACGAAAAGCACCGGATCGAACACCGCCACTTTGATATCGAGCTCGACCAGCGCGGCTAGGCCATCGATGGACTTTCGGAAGTCGACGGGCTTGGGGTAGAGGTACACTTTTTCGACTTTGGCGTCGGGTCGCATCATGGTGAGCGAGCTCCAGAATGAAATCGGGAGCACAGCATCGGGGATCAGGTAAGCGCTTTGAATGTGGGGTTCATGGAGCGCTTACGATTGTTTAGCTATACCATACGCAGCATACTGAAACCTTTAGTATATGTGAACGTCGTAGCCTAGCGCCCTTAACCCCTTACTGGTTCTGCCGTTACGTGGCGGGCACAACTCGGGACGGGCCCATCCTGCAAGTTCTGCGATTTGATTGTTCCCAAAATGAGGGAATCTTCTTGCTGAGTTATGCACCACCTCAAACAGCCTTGCCGGAATGTCACTTGGAGAACCGCCATCAAGCACAAAGGCTAAGATGTCTAAGACTGTTTCACCCCTTTCATTTTGCTGTCTAAATAGTGTTTTGGCGAATGCCTTAACACGGTGCGCCTCAGTAACGTCCTGCACTTCCCTCAGACCTAACTCCTCAAGCCTCATACGACGCACGTGGTCTACGGTCGAGTGGTTGGCCTGCAGAACCTCAGAGAACTCCTCTAGTGAAAGAAACCTTACCTTGTTTTTTTCTAGATAACGACGTATGACAGGGGCTCGGACGTGACAATTCACGTCTTCACTGGATGGAGGCGCGTCCAGTCCAGACCACCACTTCAGCGCAGCCAGCATGCTTGCGGTTGGATCTCTCCTATTTTTCTGATAGTGCTCATCAAATGGGTGACGAACTCCATCAACCACTTTATTGTAGTAGAAGGCGTGTAGAAATTGGTCCGCTTGCCAAGCCGCAGGCACATCTTGACTGAGCCACCTTGGACGATAATCCGGGGCTTTATGCGCAATATCTCGCAAAACGGAGAGCCCGTTGCGCCATTCCTTAATGAAAGATTCCTTGCGAATATCAAAAGCTTTATCGGAGCTCGTAAACGCCGGGCCTTCCCACCTCTTGATGCTCCTCAAACTCTCCGACCCGCGCTCAATTTTTTGCAGGTCTTTTTCTCTGAGTCTAAGAATCCTCTCTTGTTCCTGGATTATTTCCTCCGTCAACTGTTGTGCCGCATCGCAGGAAATCAAGGATTCAAAGAACCCCTCTATATCAGTTATTTGTCCATTGGCCTCTAGGTCCTGCTCTGGGATAAATACGCCGAACTCAATATTAGTGACCCAGGCACGGTCAGTGAGATTTGCGGAGCCAACATATACGCCATAGTTCTTCCACCAAATTACCTTAGCGTGAAGGACATCCGGAATAAGAATGCAGAATATATTGTTCTCGCTGTTTCGAAGCAAGAATCTAAGGAGACGAGGATCTACCGGAACCGTATGGTCGTATCGCATCCATATGTCAAGTCTACGGCCGTGCTCCACACAATTTTCCACGAGAGTAGTTTCATCACTCCCGTAAGCAATAGCTGCGCGAACCCAATCAATTTGAACACTTTCGTCGGGAAGCGCATTTCTGAGAAAGTTTCCATTCAGTTTGTTTGCGTAGAACTTCATTTTTCCCTCCGTGGCAAAATGCTGGTGTCTGCCGGGTGATCAAGCTAAATGAGCAAAACCGACGCACCAGCCCTGAGGGTACGAAGTAGTCGGCAGTGTGTCTACGTTCAGTTGAGGTTTAGCGTTTCCGTCCTGAATGACAGCTTATGGCCGATCGTCGCCCTCCACCAAGAGCCGCTTTGGGTCGTTTCTGCCGTTCCTTACGTACCACTTGAAGTGGGTGGGAGGAGCCTCCGCAGTTCCGATTCGATTCCACTGAAAGCCATAACTAACTGATTTGTCTACAGATACCTTATGAGGTACATCAAAAAATCCACCAAATTCCAGCCCCGCGAAAACCGGGCGATCACGGCCAACAACCGTCCGTCTGTCTCTGCACCAGTCCAGGTTCCAGCGAAGGCCACCAAAATCTCTGGAACCCCGTAAAACCCACCTTTTGGCGGTTTTTTCATTATGGCATTCCGTCGGACCCCATTCTTCCAACCAACTGCCAAACCTCCCCGCTCACCTATTTCTGCGACACGACGTGCCACGGGCCGCCGTCTCTCCTCCTTTCCTCCACTTGCCCGATAATACCCCGCCAATTACAATTGCTAACAATTCCCATTAACAAGCATCCTCCCATGCCCCCAGCCAGCCCGCTAGAAACCCTCTATCGCGACCATCACAGCTGGGTGCGTCACTGGCTCCAACGCAAACTCGGCAACGCCCACGAGGCCGCAGACCTGGCTCATGATGTATTCGTGCGGGTACTCACCCGCCCGAAAGCCTTCACCGATGCCACCCACGCCCGAGCCTACCTCGGCCGGGTATCGCGCAATCTGTACCTCGATCTCTGGCGCCGGCGCAAAGTCGAGCAGGCTTACCTCGAAGTGCTGGCCGGCCAGCCCGAGTCCTACCAGCCATCGTTGGAGCACCAGGCCATCATCCTGGAGACCCTCACCCAACTGCAGGCGATGCTCGACCGCATGCCTGCACGGGTAGCCCAGGCTTTTTTGCTGGCACAACTCCAGGGCCTGACCCAACGGGAGATCGCCGTGCAGTTGGGCGTGACCGAACGCAGTGTCAGTACCTACCTGGCCAAAGCCATGTACCGCTGTTTGCTGCTCGAAGCCGAACTCGACGGCGCGTTGCCATGAGCCACAGCGCCGACCATGCCGCACTGCAAGCTGCCGCCCACTGGTTTGCTCGCTTGCATGGCGCCCCGGCGGATGCCGAGCTACAGCAGCGCTGGGCCAGCTGGCTGGCCGAAACGCCCAGCCACCGTGTCGCCTGGGGTTACGTGGAGAGCATCAACGCACGCTTTGGCCTCGTGCAAGGCGACAGCGCGCAGCAGGTATTCGGCGCGCTGCAGCAACGCCGGCAAAGCCGCCGTCAACTGCTTGGCAGCCTTGGTTTGTTGGGCGCTGGTACTTGGTTGGGGTGGCAAAGTTGGCAGCAGGGTTGGGTGAGTACGCCCGCCGCTTGGCTGGCCAGCTACCGCACAGGCTTTGCTGAAATCCGCGCATTCACGCTCGAAGAAGGCACGCAGGTATGGCTCAACAGCAACAGCGCGCTCAGTGCCAGTTTCAGCGGCCAGCAGCGAAGCTTGGAGTTGTATGCAGGCGAAGTGCTAGTGCACACCGCTCGTGACCCACGCCCGCTCTACCTGCACACGCGTGCCGGCCACCTGCAAACACAGGACGCGCGCTTCAGTGCCTGTGTGCAGGGGGGGAATGCTCTGCTCACCGTGTTCGAGGGGGCGGTGCAAGCCACCTGCGCTGATAGCCACGCCACACGCCAGGTGTTGGCTGGCGAGGCACTGCGCTTCGATGCGCAGCAGTTGCACGCCAACCAAACCGCGCAAGCGCAGCGGCACCACTGGCAGCGCGGTGTGCTGGTCGCCGACAACACTCCGTTGCGCCAGGTGCTCACCGAGCTGGGCCAGTACCGTCGCGGTCATCTGGGCATGGCGCCGGCGCTTGAGCCGCTGCGAGTGGTGGGCACCTTCCCCTTGCTCGACAGCGACCGTGCCCTGGCCATGCTGGAGCGCGTGCTGCCAGTGCGCCGCGAACAACTGCTGCCCTGGTGGGTCACGCTTGAGCCACAAGCGAAAAGTTAAAAAATATTTTCTGCTTTTGCAGCGCTCGTTCGCTTGGTGGGTTGAAGCCACCCATTGAGCACATCGCAAGGACTCAGCATGCACCCGAACTATCGCGCCCCATTGGCCATGGCCATGATGCTGGCCATCAGCGCCCCCCAGGCTGTCGGCGCCAACCAACAGCAAAAGCGCTTCAACCTGCCCGCCGGCCCCTTGGCGCAGCAATTGAACGTGTTGGCCCGCCAGGCCGGGGTGCTGTTTAGCGGCGATGCAGCGCTCACCGCCGACCGCCGGAGCCAGCCGGTGGTGAACGCGCAGGGTGTCGAGCAAGCGCTGGCCCAGATGTTGGCCGGCACCGGCCTCACCGCCTTGCCCAGCGGTAAAGGCGAATTCCAGCTGGCCGAACAGCCTGATGGCGACGCTGTGCAATTGGGTGTGAGCTATGTCGACAGTAGCGGCCTGGGTGAAACCACAGAAGGTACCGGTGCTTACGCCACGCATGCAGTCACCCTCGGCAAGGGCACGCAAGCGCTGAAAGACATCCCGCAATCGGTGAGCGTGATTACCCAGCAGCGCATGCAGGATCAAAGCCTGACCACCCTCGATGAGGCCCTTGCTCAAGCGCCCGGGGTATCGGTGTACCAGACCTCGGCACACTCCACGCGCTACATTTCCCGCGGCTCGGAGATCACCAGCTTCCGTGTCGACGGCGCCCCGCCTACAGAGGCCTGGACCTACGGCGGGAGCAAAGAACTCGATATGGCGATGTTCGACCGTATTGAAATTCTGCGAGGCACCGACGGGCTGTTTTCCGGCGCAGGCGAGCCCGGTGGCTCGGTGAATCTGGTGCGCAAGCGCCCTACGGTGGCGCCGCAGGTGCTGGTCGAAAGCTCAGTGGCGAGCTGGAACAACTACCGCGAAATGCTCGATGTCGGCGGCCCACTGGGTTTTGACGGCGCACTGCGCGGGCGCTCAGTGCTGGTGAGCAATACAAGCGACCAGTTTTACGACCGCGCCCGCCTGAACACCAAGTTCTTTTATGGGGGACTGGAGGCGGACCTTGGCAGCAGTACGCAGCTGCTGCTGGGCACCACGTACAACGACTACTACAAAAGCGACCAGGTGTACGGCCTGGTGCGCAGCATCAACGGCGCCGATCTGCACCTGCCGCGCAGCACTTACCTGAGCGGCGCTAACGACCGCACCGACGGTTTTACCAACAGCGCGTTCCTGCACCTTGACCAGCAACTTGGCGACCACTGGGCTGCCGCGCTGGATACAACCTACACCGTGGATAAAAACAGCTCTGGCAGCTACAACTTCTCCGGTGCAGTGATGGATGACGGCTCCGGCGTCAGCGCACAATACGGCTATCAAAATCCGGTAGCCACCAGCAAAACTTTCGACCTCAACCTCAAGGGCAGCGAGCGGTTGCTGGGCTTCGACAACGACTTTTTACTCGGATGGGACTGGACTGACACCGATACCCACGGCAACTACTACACCGGTGGCGATAACCGCGAGATCCCCAACATCTTTACGTTCAACCCACGGGAATACCTGCCGGCTGACCGTCTCGACTGGAACGGCGAGGACGATTCCCGCACGCGCCAGTCGGGCGTGTATGGTTCATGGCGCCTGCACCTCACCGACGCCCTGAGCACTACACTGGGCGGGCGCTACAGCAACTACAGCAACCGCTACGCGTTCTATGACGGCGACACCTACGACATTACGCCCTACAATGATCGCCGTGTATTCACACCTTTTGCCGGGGTGAGCTACAACCTCAACGAACAGTGGACCTGGTACGCCAGCGGCAGCGAAACGTATAAATCTCAGGCCAATTACATTACCCCGGCACGCGCCGCGCTGGACCCTGTCACCGGCACTACCTACGAAACCGGTATCAAAGGAGAGCTGCTCGATGGCAGGGTAAATACCTCCCTCGCACTGTATTACACCAAGCGCGACGGCCAGGCCTCACAACTGTATCGCGCCAGCGGCAACTGCTGTTACGCCGCTGCCGGCGAGATGGTCAGCAAGGGCATAGACTTTGAAATCACGGGCGAACTGCTCGAACGTCTGCAAGCCACAATTGCCTATAACTATAATCAGGTCACCAATAGCGACAGCATTACTCGCAACCTCGACAGCAACTTATTGCAGCCCAAGCACCAGGCCAAGTTGTTCGCCGCATACCAACTCAGTGGGCCCTTGGCCAAGCTCAAGATCGGCGGCGGGGTTACCGCCCAATCGCCTACCGCAGTCAAAGGTGCGGTGTACCAGCGCAACAACACGGGCGACTACGTGCTGGTGAGCAGCGATTTTGCCTTCAGCCAGGCCGGCTACAGCGTATGGAATGCGTTCGCCAGTTACCAGGTCAACTCAAACTTTGACGTCGCCTTGAACCTGAACAACCTGTTCGACAAACGCTATTACAGCACGGTGGGTCGGTCGGGCTATGGCAACTTCTATGGGGAGCCGAAGAACTACGTGGTGACCTTGCGAGCGAAGTTCTAACCGTTCCCGGAAGTGGGAACGGGACGGGGCTCGGTACGTTGAGTACCCGATGGCTGGCAATGCGGCACCGCTCATGGCGCGTGTCTACCACCGCACGCGCATGGCCTTTGCGGCAGGCCTGCAGGCACGCCCGACCACATGACGATTCCTTCACAGATCTAACCGAACACCCCCCACCCCACGCCTGTCTCTATTCCCATCGATCACTTCTTCCCGTTCGCACCAGGAGCTCTCATGGCAAAGATCAACATGGCCCAGCAACTGGCCTCGACCCTCGAGCAGGCCGGTATCAAAAGGATCTGGGGCCTCACCGGCGACAGCCTCAACGGCCTGACCGACGCGCTGCGCAGCATGGACAGCATCGAGTGGATGCACGTGCGCCATGAGGAAGTCGCAGCCTTCGCCGCCGGTGCAGAGGCGGCGGTCACCGGCGAGTTGACGGTATGCGCAGGCAGTTGCGGGCCGGGTAACCTGCACTTGATCAATGGCCTGTTCGACTGCCACCGCAACCGGGTGCCGGTGCTGGCCATCGCTGCGCAAATCCCGTCCTCGGAGATTGGCCTGAACTACTTCCAGGAAACCCACCCGCAGGAGCTGTTCAAGGAATGCAGCCATTTCATCGAGTTGGTCAGCAACCCGGCGCAGATGCCGCAGGTGCTGCACCGGGCAATGCGCTCGGCCATTCTCAATCGCGGTGTCGCAGTGGTGGTGATACCCGGTGACGTATCGCTGTTGGAGGTGGAGGAGAAGCCGGCAGCCTGGCCTGCGTTGCAGCAGCCGCGCATCCTGCCAGCGGAAGCCGACTTGCAGCGCCTGGCCGAGTTGCTGGAAGACAGCCATAAGGTGACCCTGCTGTGCGGCAGCGGCTGCGCGGGGGCTCATGACCAGGTGGTAGCCCTGGCCGACGCGCTTGGCGCGCCGGTGGTCCATGCGTTGCGGGGCAAGGAGCACGTGGAGTGGGACAACCCCTTCGACGTTGGCATGACGGGGTTGATTGGCTTCAGCTCCGGTTACCACGCGATGCTGGGCTGCGACACGCTGGTGATGCTGGGCACCGACTTCCCTTACCGGCAGTTCTACCCGAGCGATGCCAAGATCGTACAGGTTGACCGTGACCCGCAAGCGCTGGGGCGCCGTGCCACCCTGTCGCTTGGCATCGCTGCCGATGTCGGCGAAACCCTCAACGCGCTGCTGCCGCGCCTGACGCGCAAAACTGATCGCCGTTTCCTGGACGACTCACTGAAAGCCTACGGCAAGGCGCGCCAGGGCCTGGACGACTTGGCGGAGCCATCCAAAGGCGATCGGCCGATCCATCCGCAATACGTCACGCGTCTGCTCAGCGAACTGGCCACCGAAGACGCGATATTTACCGCTGACGTGGGGTCGCCTACCGTCTGGGCAGCGCGTTACCTGAAGATGAATGGGCAGCGTCGCCTGGTTGGCTCGTTCAACCATGGCTCGATGGCCAATGCCATGCCTCAGGCCATGGGCGCGCAGGCAGCCTTCCCGGGTCGCCAGGTCATCTCGATGAGCGGCGACGGTGGGTTCAGCATGTTGATGGGGGACTTCATCTCGCTCTCGCAGCTGAAATTGCCTGTGAAGGTAGTGGTGTTCAATAACGCCTCACTGGGTTTTGTCGCCATGGAAATGAAAGCGGCTGGCTATCTCGACACCGGCACCGACCTGCACAACCCCGATTTTGCCGCCATGTCCAATGCCATGGGCATCCTGGGGATCCGCGTAGAGCGCTCGGAAGACCTGGAAGACGCCCTGCGCCGTGCACTGGCGCACGATGGCCCGGTGCTGGTCGACGTGGTCACCGCTACTCAGGAGTTGGTCATGCCGCCGGCGATCAAATTGGAGCAGGCCAAGGGCTTTAGTCTGTACATGCTCAAAGCGGTAATGAGCGGGCGCGGTGACGAGGTGCTGGACTTGGCGAAGACTAACCTGCTGCGCTAGCGGCTGCGCGTGGGAGGCAATCACGGTTCAGGCCGATGGGTATACATTCAGAGCCTGTGCCGTGAGTCTTCAAGTTAGTTTCCTATACTAGAGAAACGCCATGACTGATGAAAAAAGCGATGATCGCCCTGTTTACCAAGCAGCCTGCCATTGCGGGACAGTGCGGTTTTCGCTGCGCTTGACCGACGGCCTGCGAACCGCACGCAGGTGCAACTGCTCACTCTGCCGTATGCGAGGTGCTGTGGCGGTATCGGCCAGTCTGGGGGATATCACTGTCACCCAGGGGCAAGAGGCGCTGACCCTTTATCAGTTCAACACTCGCGAAGCCAAGCACTACTTCTGCTCGAAGTGCGGTATCTATACCTTCCACCAGCGCCGCTCTTCGCCCGACCAGTACGGGGTCAATGTTGCGTGCATTGAGGGCATGAGCCCGTTTGATTTTGCAGAGGTGCCTGTTAATGAAGGGCGTGTTCATCCCAAGGATCGCGCAGGGGGAGGCTCCAGTATCGCGGGATGGTTGCGGTACGAAAGCAATCCAGATTCTGTTCAGGAGAAGGGCTAGAAGGGTAGGGCCATGTCTGGTCAAATCCTTCCAGACATGGACCATGGTGACGAATCCGCCGCTGCTTCAAAATTTCTGACGTTCCTGAACGAGCGGCTGTTTGCGATCTGTCATGGCATCTGCGTCGACGCCAATCCCGTCGAACCAAGCGTCCCATGTCCCGTTACCGATGGCTGTAATCTGGTCTCGATCAGCGTTGATCCCACCATCCAGCCCTAAATCATCAATCAGCGAAACCACATCGGACTGGTTCAGTGCTTGGTCCTCGCAACTCGCCATTACTTTTGACTTTTCCATGGTGCACCTCGCATAAGTCCTCAGCCCCCGCACCCCCGTCGCCACACGGTTAAGGTGGCCGCTGTACGCAGGTTGGCGAACCGAGGAAAAGGAACCCGGCAGACCCTAAGGTCTCCCACGCACAGCCGCCATTACTCGAAACAGCACCCCTAAAAAAGCGCCTGCAGTCGTGGTTGTAATGCTGTCGCGCCTTCTCGTTCAGGTCGCCGAGAGCGATCAAGCAATGTACGTCGACTAAAACAACGTATCGCTGGCTGTGGCTGTTCGCAAGTCGCGCTCCTGTAAGGCTTCTCGCTGGATCACGTAGGGGCAATCTGCACAAGCTCAGTCGTTCCCCTAATGAAACATGATGGCCTGCCGATATCATTGCAACACCCACGCCCGGCAGGACGCCCCCATGGTTTCGATAACAGCAACCTATCGCCTGGACCAAAGCGCCACCCTTTCGCATTCATCTCCAGCGATCGCGAGCAAGCAGGCCGCTACTCCAATCGCCGATTCGCCATCCTCGCCGAGCAGCCACGTCGTTCTCGGCCAGACCCCTACTGGCAATGATCCAGACATCTATTCCCGCCATAGCCTGCTCTCAGTCCGCACCCGCTATGCCTGGGAAAGTGACAGCCAGAATACGTTATCCACAACCCTGCAAACTGCGTTCGAGTCGTCCAGAACCGCCAGCCGCTTCAAGGGCATTGGCGGCGCGCTTATGCAGCAGCTGGCGCTGAATGGCGGCAACAGCATTTCCCAGTCGCTATTCACCTACACAGATAACGCGCCGCTAACTGCGGATGAACTCAAGCTCCAGCAACAGAACCTGCGCAATCACCCGGACAACGGCGTTACGTTCAACCTCACCACCGCTTCCGGGGCTACTGTAAAGCTGTTGTTGGCCAGCAGCGAAAAGGGCTTGGCTGTCAGCGCCGAAGTTGAAGGTGCTGAACTCACTGCTGATGAGCTGAAGGGGCTAGGCGAACTGGCTGATTCATTCCAGTCCGCTATCGATGGCTTGTATGAAGTACCGCCGCAACTGAAATTGGGCAGCCTGGTAAAGCTTGATCCAGCGGTGTTCACGTCACTGCAAATGACGGCAAAGCTGGAAACCCCCAGCGGCGAGCAGGCATTTGATCTGGCACTCAATGACAAGGCGCGAAGCCTCAGCCTCGAGGGCCCATCCGGCCAGGTGAAACTTAGCCTGGACACACAGGATGCCGAGTTACTGGGTAACCGCGCCCAACGCAAAACCGCAATCGACAATTACCTGAACCAGTTCGACGCGGCGCAAAGTCGTGGGCATGGCGACAGGCACCTGGTGGGCCTGCTCAAGGATGCATTCAGCGCGCTCAACAGCATGGATGACAACCGCCAGCCGGTTACTCAGCGGCCGTTGCCGCTGACCGATAAGGACCGTGCCCTGTTGAGTGGCTTGGCAGACTTCAAAGCATCCATCAGCGAGGCCGCACGCAGTTCAAACCCGATGCGGCCAGATGAAGTGGACGGTTTCAGCTTCAACTTGTCGCAGACCACGTCTATCAAAGGGCGGGCCTTGCAGAACTTGTCCGTTGAGCAGCATCAGCAGAGCAAGCTGCAGGCTTCGTTCCATCGCGCCACTGGCCAGCAGGGAGCCCTCAATCTGGATAACGACCGCAAGTCGCAGAACTACACCTATCACCTGATCGATGACCAGGCGAGCAGCAGTACGCGCTTGGCCTACGATGAGGGGATTCTGGTAGAGGCCAGCGCCACTCAGCAGGCAAGCCAGAAAGAGCGAGTGCTTACTTACATCCAGGGCGATCTCAAGGACGATGTGACCACGCCCAAAGCTGTTACTCAGTCGCGTAACTTGCTGAAGGTTCTGAACGATACATTTGAGCAGAGCCGCGATGCCCAGAACGGGTGGGAAGCCTCGGTGCTTGAAGAGGCGCTTCAGTCCCAGCGGAGCCGCTGGATGCTACAGGTGGATCCCGCGAAGATTGCTCCCTGATGAGGCTGGCTTGTGCGTGCGGGCAGGGCACGGGAGGGGTATCGTTCATACAAAACCCACTGCACTACGGACCGTACCATGACCAACAGCATCGTCTACGCGCTGGGCGCCGCATTACTGTTCGGTGCAAGTACCCCACTGGCCAAGTTCCTGGGGCTGGGCATGTCTCCGGTTCTGCTGGCCGGCTTGCTCTACCTGGGTAGCGGCGTAGGGCTGACCATCACCCGGCTAGTTCGCGACCGTGGCTGGACGCCTACCGGCCTGGCAGCAGCAGAGTGGCCATGGTTTTTGGGCGCAATCGCCTTTGGTGGAGTGCTGGGGCCGGTCGCATTGATGTTTGGCTTGGCGCTCACTTCAGGGACTACCGCGTCGCTGCTGCTCAACCTTGAGGCCGTGCTGACGGCGGTACTGGCCTGGATCGTGTTCAAGGAAAACGCTGACCGCCGGATTGTCGCTGGCATGGTGGCCATTGTCGCGGGGGGCGTGCTGCTGGCCTGGCCGCAGGGCCCCACTGGCGTCCAGGGCTGGTTGGGGCCATTTGCAGTGGCGAGCGCGTGCATGTGCTGGGCTGTGGATAACAACCTGACGCGCAAGATCTCGGCGTCCGACGCGTTGTTCATTGCGGGCACCAAAGGCGTGGTAGCGGGTGTGGTGAACACAGTGCTGGCCATTGCGCTTGGCGCGCATCTACCAGAGCTGGCGCGGCTTGGGCCGATCCTGATCGTGGGCTTTTTGGGCTATGGCTTCAGCCTGGTGCTGTTTGTGCTGGCATTGAGAGGGCTGGGGACTGCACGTACGGGGGCGTACTTCTCGATTGCGCCGTTCCTTGGGGCTGCCATCTCGATTCTGTTCATGGGCGAGGCTGTGAGCGGGTTGTTCTGGGTAGCTGCTGCGCTGATGGCGCTCGGCGTGTGGATACACCTGACCGAAAGCCATGCCCACGAACATCAGCACCTGCGCCAGCTACATGATCACCGGCATGTGCATGATGAACACCATCAGCACGACCATTACTTCGAATGGGATAGGGCGGAGCCTCACAGCCATCGGCATGAGCACCTGCCGATGCGCCACAGCCATGCGCACTTTCCGGATATTCATCATCGGCATCAGCATTGATGAGGCAATGAGTTCTTGCACTGCATTCTTGGCTCCTACGCCAAGACGAGCTTTATCCGACCTTTGGGATGTTGCCCCCACAGCCGCGCACCAATAAAGTCTTCAGTCGCCATCGCAGGCGCTCCTGTGTGCAGGTTGTCACTTTAATGGCGGCTGTGTGTGGGCAGGCCTCGGCTTGGCCGGGTTTCCAAGCTTCCCGGTATTCCTACCCTGCACACAGCTGTCACCCAATCTCGTAGGAAGGATCGTGGCAGTTCCAACCTGAACTTGGGGCCTCATGGATGCTTGTTTCAAGTGCACACACGATGCTCATCAGCCAGAGCGTCAGCGGACATTGCGGCAAGCTCATGTGCGGGCGAAGCGTAGCAACGAAGGGTTGCCGTTCCCGCACCGACATCAACAACACCCCCCATAGAAAAGGAGTTCACGTGCAAAGGGTCATGATCGTCGGCCAACCCGGCGCCGGCAAAAGCACATTGGCCCGCCAACTGGGCGAGCGCACGGGCCTGCCGGTTATCCACATCGATACCATCCATTGGCAACCTGGCTGGGTAGAACGCAGCCGGGACGAGAAAACCCGCCTGTGCCATGAAGTAGAAGCCGGTGAGCGATGGATCTTCGAAGGCGGTCACTCGCAAACCTGGGATACCCGTCTGGCCCGTGCCGACGTTCTCATCTGGGTCGACCGCTCCCTCGCGCTCAGGTGCTGGCGCGTGGTTTTCAGAACCTTGTCGAACCGGGGGCGCACGCGCCCAGACCTGCCGGAGAATTGCCCGGAATTGCTCGGCAACCTTCCCGAGTTCTTCAAGTACATCTGGTCATCGAGAAACACTGCGCGTGCCAAGATGGAACAGTTGGCGGCCACCGCGCCTGCGGAGTGCCAGGTGGTGCGCCTGCGTTCCAACCGGGAAACCACAGAGTTTCTAGCGTCAGTAGGGCCAGTGCTCACTTAACACCGCCCCGCCTTCCGGCCCACCCTCACACCCTGTACTATCGCCCCCAGGCCAATGCTGCCTGCCGCTCGCTCCGTCCCGGAAAGGTGAAAGCATTTCAACACCTCATTTGTGTACATCCTCTGTTCAGCCGAGGTTTGGCAATGCGAGCACCGGTCTGCTTCGGCTTCAGGAGGCAAGATGTCGACTATTGATACCGCCAAGCGCATGGCCAAGGCATTGCGTGCATCCCTGGCAACCCGGGACCAGAATCTGCCCCATTCCGCGGCGCTGGAAATCGTGGCGCAGCAGTTGGGTTACAAGGACTGGAACACCGCTTCGGCAATGCTCCCCACGGCACCCGACCCTTCAGCAATCCGGTTCGAAACCGCCATCCCCATTCTGCGCATGTTCGATGAAGCGAAAGCCCGGGAGTTTTACCTGGAGTTCCTCGGCTTCACGGTCGAGTTCGAACATCGCTTTGAAGCGGACCTGCCGTTGTATATGGGTATTCAGCGCGACGGGCTGAAAGTGCATCTGTCCGAGCACCATGGGGATGCCAGCCCGGGGAGCACGCTGTTTATACCCATGGTGAACATCGAACGCCTGCGCGATGAGTTGGCCGCCAAGCGGTATGGGTATGGGCGGCCGGATATTGTCGAGCAAGGGTGGGGCAAGGTGCTGGAGGTTTACGACCCGTTTGGCAACCGTATTCGGTTTTGCCAGGGGTAGGCCGCGCAGCCTGCAAGTGATCGAGCGATGGCGCCCTGCGGTCACGGTTGGGTTGTGGTGTTTGCCTCTGTAAACATGCCTTCCACACAGGCCTTGAACTGCTGCAGGGTAAAGGGCTTGGGCAGTAGCCGGGTGCGGTCCTGGCGCTCTGCCAGTTCGGCGGCACCGTCGATCAACCCGGAAATGAACAGCACCCGCAGCCCCGGCACCCGTGCCCGGGCGCCTTCGGCAATGTGGTCACCGGCCAGGCTGCCAGGCAGCACCAGGTCGGTCACCACCAGTTGCAGGTCTGGGCGCTGGTCGATCTGCTGCAAGGCCTCAGCAGGGGCGGTCACCTCGATCACCTCGAAGCCGAGTTCCTTCAGGGACTCGGCAACCAGTTCACGGATCGCTGCCTCGTCCTCGATCACCATGGCACACCCACGCTGGCTGGCGGGTTCACCTGCTGATTCGTCTACAGGCGCCGCAACAGCGGCAGGTGCGGGGTCACGGTAAATCGGCAGCAGCAAGCTGACGGACGTCCCTTCGCCCATCACCGAGTCAATCAGTGCCGTGCCCGACGCCTGGCGGGCGAAGTCCTTGACCATCGACAGCCCCAGCCCGGTACCCGAGCCGAGCGGCTTGGTGGTGAAGAAGGGCTCGAACGCCCGCTCCGCCACGCTGGCCGGCATGCCCATGCCCGTGTCGGTCACACAGATTTCCACGTATTCGCCGGCTGCCAGCTCGGCATGGCCCGCCCCGATCGCCACCTTGCTCACCCGCACCTGCAAGCGGCCCCCCTGTGGCATGGCGTCGCGGGCGTTAATGCACAGGTTCAGCAGGGCGTTCTCCAGCTGATGCGCATCGCAGTAGCACAGCGCCGAGCCCTGCGAGGGCTCGAACTGGAATTCGATGCGCGGTGTAAGGGTTCTGGACAGCAGGTCTTTCATGTCCTCGATCAACAGCACCGCGTCCACCGTCGCGCTGGCCAGCGGCTGCCTGCGGGCGAACGCCAGCAACCGGTGGGTAAGGGTGCTGGCCTTGCGCGTGGCTGTTCTGGCCAGCGCCAGGTAGCGGTCCAGCTCGCCGTGGCGGCCTTGGGCCAGGCGCTGCTCGATCATGTCGTGGCTGCCGCTGATCACGGTGAGCAGGTTGTTGAAGTCATGGGCCAGGCCACCGGTCAGTTGCCCCAGCGACTCCATCTTCTGGCTTTGCTGCAGTTGCGAACTCACCCGCTCGAAGGCCTGTTGGCGCTCGCGGTACTGGGTAACGTCCCGGGCTACGGCGCAATACATACCGGCAAGGCTGGTGATGCGCCAGTTCAGCAGCAAAGGCTGGCCGTTGCTGCGCACGCTTTGCGTGTCCAGTTCGGCGATGGGCTTGCCGTTGAGTTCGCGCAATGCATCTGCCAGCTGCGCTGGCGAGATAAAACTGTAGAATGCGCCGGCTTTGAGCTGCTCCTCGCTCCAGCCTGTCGCCAGCTGCCACGTCGGGTTCATGGCCAGTAGCTGGCCGCTGTCGGACAGGGTGCAGATCAGGTCCGGGGATACGTTCCAGATACTGTCCCGTTCATCGGTACGGCGTTCCACTTCATCTTCCAGGGTTCTGTTCAAGTGGTCCACGGCGTTGAGGTTGCTGCGCAGCAGCGAGCAGATCGTCGCCATGCCCAGCGTCACCAAACCGAAACTCAGGCTGTTGGCCCAAGCTGTCCAGTCTGCGGCGAACCCTAGTGGGCCGATGAAAAAGTACTGTGCAGCCAGCACCGCCAGGGTGCAACCCAGTACAGAAGGCCCGGTGCCAAACCAGAAGCCGATGAGCATCAGGCCGGGTATGAAGAACAGATAGGGGAGTGCGGCAGGCGACATCTGCGCACGGGCGGCGCAACACAAGGCCACTACCAGCACGGCGCCGAGGTAACGGCTGGCAACACTCAGCTGCACCCGTTCCAGGCGCTGCAAAAGGGCGACGATTACACGTTTCAACCAGGTCAAGAATCACTCCGGAATAGTCTGGAATTCATCAGTACGAACCTGCAACACAACAGCAGAGCCTCAGGGACTCATAGGCGAGATAACAGGCACCGTCCAATAGATTTTTTTGGCCGCAGCCCCCTTGGGCTTTCATTGTCCTTAACAATAAATGCCAGATAAGCTGGCATTGTGCCTTATAGGCTACGATTCAAAGGTACTTCAACCGGAGTTTTCATGGACAATTTAACGATCCTGCAAGACGAGCGCTTGCGCCTGGTTGAAGTGGACCGCCTGACTTCCGAGCTGGCGGGCGGCTCCGACCCGGTACTCAACAGCATAGTCAACATGCTGTGTGCCTACTTCGACGTGCCCACCGTACTGGTCAGCGTGGTAGACCGCGACTATCAGGTGTTCAAGGCCAAGATTGGCCTGGCGGATGACCGCACCCCCCGGGAAGTGTCGATCTGTGCTCACGGGCTTTGGCAAGAGTCGGTGCTGGAAATCTGCGACACCTTGCAGGACGCCCGCACTGTGGATAACCCGCTGGTACAGGCCAGCCCGCATATTCGTTATTACGCGGGTGCCCCCTTGGTGATTCGCCCCGGGGTGAGCCTGGGTGGCCTTTGCATCATTGATCACGAGGCCCGGCCGGCCTTGTGCGAGCGGGACCGCAACCTGCTCAGCAACGCCGCCAGGGTTGTGGTCGAGCGCCTGCAGTCGATCCACCAGCAGAACTTCTATGACCCCATGACCGGCCTGCCCAACCGCCGCCGTTTCGAAGCCGACTTCAAGGATGCGGCGGCGCTGACAGGCCAGGTGGCTATCTTCATCGAGCCGATATCGGCCGCCGGCATGGACAGCCTGTTCAAGGCACTCGGTATCGAGTTCTTTACCAATTTCATGCTGGCGGTGAAAGAGATACTGATGGCGGCGCTACCGGAGGGTTGCCGCCTGTACCGGCCCAGCACCCTGGGCTTCATGACCGTGGTGGGTGCCTGTGACGCGTCCGTGTTGGGCGCCCGGCTGGGTGAACTGGTGCGTTCCCTGAGCGGTCCGCTACACAGCGGTAACGTGCCCGTTGTGCCGGACGTGGGCATCAGCGTGCTTGCACTGGGCGTGGATGTCGACCCGTCGCTGGACATTCTGCGGTTGATGGCGAGCATGACGGACGCCGCGCGCAAGGCCGACCAGCGCTGGCTTGCCTACGACCCGGTGGTGGATGCCAGCCTGCGGCGCAACACCGCCATTCTCAACGCCCTGGAAGCGGCACTTGCCGCGCCAGACCAGCTCAGCCTGGTGTACCAGCCGCGCATGGACCTCAACAGCAACCGCTGCGTGGCGGTGGAGGCGCTGTTGCGCTGGGTGCACCCAACCCTGGGCCAGATCAGCCCGGCAGAGTTCATTCCGCTGGCAGAAACCACGGCGTCCATCCGCGGCATCACGCGCTGGGTCATCAGGCAGGTGTGCCAACAGATCGCTGACTGGCGGGCCCACCAGATCACCCTGCAGGTGTCGCTCAACATCTCGGCGCTCGACCTCGGTGACGGGCAACTGTATGACGACCTGAACAAGGCACTGGCTGAATATGACGTCAGCCCTGCGCAGGTCGAGTTGGAGTTCACCGAAAGCGCACTGGTCACGGACTTCGACACGGTGCATGAGCAGCTTCAGCGTTTCCGCGCCCTGGGCGTCGCGATCGGCATCGATGACTTCGGCAGCGGTTACAGCAACTGGATCTACCTGCGCAAAATCCCTGCCACCAGCGTAAAGCTCGACCGCTCCCTGCTGGTGGAGCTGCAACCGGGCGGCAACGACTGGCACATCGTACGTGGCCTGGTCAGCCTGTTGCGTGACCTGCGCCTGACCGTGGTTGCCGAAGGCGTGGAGACCGACCTGCATCACCATGTGTTGCGTGGATGGGGCTGCGATCAGGGGCAGGGCTATTATTACGCCAGGCCCATGCCGGCAACGGACCTTGCCGTGTGGTTACAGCAAGGGCGGCAAACCTGAGGCTTGTTTCCAGTGTCCTACCATTACCGGGGCTGTGCAGGCCCGCGAGTTGCTGCCCAACCATGCGAGGTGTTCCATGTTCAACCAACGGCTTAAGGAAGAGGTCGAGGCGCTCAGGCAGGAACTGTCCAGGCTGCGCGCTGCAGAACAGAGCAGGTCCGACGAGATGCTTGAAATCACCGTCGACCGGGGCATGCAGATCACCGCAGTCAATGAACGCTTCGCACAGTTCATCGGCATCGACGCCTCGCGGCTGGTAGGCAGTTCTCTGGGTACGCTGGCGCCCAGCTACGTCAAGGAGCTGCCGTGTTACAAGAACTTCCAGGCGGCGATTGCCAAAGGTACCGGTGTAAGCGACGCCTACCGTTACTTTGCCGCCGATGGCCGCATGGTGTGGATGCGTGCAGCCTGGTGCCCTGTGAAGTCGCCCACAGGTGAAGTCACGCACATGTCTGCCTACGCCATTGACGTCACGGCTGGCATCGACCAGGCCCGCGAGAATGAAGAGCTGATCAAGGCGCTGTCCCGCTCGACGGCGGTGATCGAATTCAAGCTCGACGGCACCATTCTTACGGCCAACGAGAACTTCCTCAACACCGTGCATTACACCCTGGCGGAAATCGTCGGCAAGCACCACAGCCTGTTCTGCGACCCGGTGTACACCAGGTCTGCGGAGTATCAGCAGTTGTGGGCCAGCCTCAATGACGGCCGCTTCGTTGCCGAGCGGTTCAAGCGGCTCGACAAGCACGGGCGTGAGCTGTGGCTGGAGGCGTCGTACAACCCGGTGCGCGATACCCGTGGGCAGCTGTACAAGATCGTGAAGTTTGCCGTGGATATCACCGAGCAGGTGGAACACGAGCAGCAGGTCAACTCGGCGGCAGACGTTGCCTACGAAATTTCCCGGCAAACCGACAGCTCCGCCCAGCGCGGTGCCGAGGCTGTGCGCGATACGGTCGACACCATGAACCGCATCGTCACCCAGGTTACCAGCGTGTCCACGGGCGTCGAGGCGCTGGGGCACCAGTCGCACCTGATCACATCCATTGTTTCCACCATCGGTGGCATTGCCCAGCAAACCAACCTGCTGGCGCTTAACGCCGCGATCGAAGCGGCACGTGCCGGCGACCAGGGCCGTGGGTTCGCGGTGGTGGCGGACGAAGTGCGCAAGCTGGCTGGCCGCACCAGCGCCGCTACCCAGGAAATCGTCGAAGTGGTGCAGAAGAACAACGCCTTGGTGGAAGAGGCGGTGGTCAGCATGGGGGAGAGCCGAAAACAGGCCGAAATTGGCCTTAGCCTGGCCCAGCAGGCTGGCAGCGTGATCAGCGAGATCCAGTCCGGGGCGCAGCAGGTGGTGACGGCTGTGGGGCAGTTTTCTTCGAAGCTGGTGGCGGACGGGGGGCGTTGAGGATTTGAGGGCAGGCGACACATCGTGTGTCAGTGCGCATTTGACCCAGTCTGCTTGACTTGTGCAGAATCCAGCCTCATTTTCAAAACACCACCATCTTCGACAGGAGGCCGTATGGAGTACCGCACTGCAAACGACGTCCTGCATGCCCACTGGGACGGGCGGTTGCCTGTTAACCCCCTCGCTATTGCTCACGCGATGGGCATCGAGGTTAAACCGTTGAATCCTTTTGACCAGGCCAACTGGCGGCCCAACGAGAGTGGTCATTACTCCTACCGCGACGGCAATCCTCTCATCACTTACAACCTCGGCGACGCGCCAGTTCGCCAGCGCTTCACCATTGCTCACGAAATCGGTCATCACGTTCACGGTGATCTGGATGCCCCTCGTGATACCACCGAGCAATTCAGTGCCAGGGCGCGTGACCCGAGGGAGGTTGCCGCCAACAGGTTTGCTGCCGCCTTGTTAATGCCGGCAGCGTTGGTCAAGCACATGATCCTCGAGCAGCGAGTGACCGACCTCGCCCGGTTGGCCAAAGCCTTTGGGGTGTCCACCGCAGCAATGGAATTCAGGCTGAAGGCCATCGGGTTTCTATGACCAGCACCAGTGACGATCTGTCCCTTGGCGAAGCGGACAATGCAGGGCTTGTCAGTGACTACCTGAGGCGAGAGTCTTGGCGTTTTAGATGGGAGAAGCGCCTGACCACCGTGACGGTGGTACTGGTGATCATTTTCTACGTAGCGCTGCTTGGCTTTGTGTTTCTGGGCAACATTCGCATTAGCCTGGGCAGTTGGTATCTATTCACTTCGATACGGCCCCACGCCACAGGTGATGTCCCTATCATCGTGGCGCTGTCGACCGTCCCCACCTTGCTTTTGATCGCCCTGCTTCGTTATTTCCATCATCGACCCAAGCCCGAGCAGGATGATGCCCAGGCTCCGCTGCCAATCAGCGTCGAAGCAGCCAGAGAGATCATCAAGGCTACCACCGATGCCATGAAGGCTCCTTAACGCTGATACGCCTTCCCGTAATGCCCCTCCAACCGCGCCTGCACCAGTTCCAGCACAATCGACAGCACCCAGTAGATCACCGCCGCCGTGGTCAGCATTTCCAGGTAGCGGTAGCTGGAGCGGCCGTAGGACTGGGCAAGGAACATGACTTCCCATACCCCCATCACCGAGATCAGCGACGAATCCTTTAGCATCGAGATGAACTGGTTGGCCGTGGGCGGGATGATCACGCGCATGGCCTGGGGCAGCACGATGCTGCTGAAGATTTGCGGCGGGCGCATGCCCAGAGCCAGTGCGGCCTCACGCTGGCCCCGGGCCACGCCCAGAATGCCGGCGCGGAAGATTTCGCTGAGGTAGGCGCCGTAGTTCAGCGACAGGGCGATGATGCCGGCACTGATGGCGCCTGGCACCAGCCCCACCTGGGGCAGGCCCAGGTAGATGAGCAGGATCTGGATCAGCAGCGGCGTACCGCGGAAGAACGAGGTATAGAAGCTGGCCACGCCCACCAGCACCGCACTGCCCGACAGCCTGGCCAAGGCCGCAGCAAAACCCAGCAGCACCGACACCACCATCGAGCACAGGCACAGGAACAGCGTCAGTGCCGCCCCTTGCAGAAACCCGTTTGGCCCAAGCTTGAAGCCCGCCAGGTTGGGAAACTTCTCCACAATGATCGAAAACTTCAGGTCGAAGCTGAGAAAGAACCCGATAAACAGTGCGAACATCACCAGCCAGGTCAGCAGCAACCGGGTTTTGAAGCCCAGCAGGCGGGTGCCTTTGGGTTTGGGGGCGGAAGGGAAGGTACTCATTTGCTGATATCGGCGCCGATCCATTTCTGCGACAGCTTGCTCAGGGTGCCATCCGCTTTCAGCTCGGCGAATACCTGGCGTACCTTGGCATCCCACTCGGCGTCGCCTTTTTCGATGGCAACGGCGTTCGGCTCTTCATAAAGCGGCGCACCGGCCAGCTTGAAGCGCTTGTCCTGGTTCAGGCGCGGTTGTGCGGTTACCAGGTTGGTGAGGATGGCGTCCAGGCGCACGCCGGCGCCCAGCCCCAGGTCCTGGAAGGCGACGTTGTCGGTATCGTAGGGCGCGATCTGCACGAAATCGAACGGGTAATCGATCTTGCGCCCCTCGTCACCTTCAATCACAAGGTTCTTGTTCAGGTAGCTTTCGTAGCTGGAGGCGCTGGTCAGGCCCACCTTGCGCCCTTCCAGGTCCTTGGCGCCATGAATGCGGTCGTCCTTGGCATTGACCACGATCACCGCAGGCGATGCGTAGTACTCAACCGGGAAGTCGAACACCTCGGCGCGGGCCTTGCTCGGGGTCATGGAGCAGATACAGATGTCGTAGCGGCCGCTCCAGCGCCCTGCGGCGATCACGTCCCACGACGGTGTTTCGAGGCGCAGTTTCACGCCCAGCTTGGCGGCCACGGCTTTGGCCACATCCACGTCGAAGCCATCCAGCTGGTTCTGGTCGTTCAGGAAGGAAAACGGCGGGTAACTCTCCATCAGCACATTGACCAGTTCCTTGCGCGATTCGACTCGCTCCAGCGTGGCACCGGCAAAAGCCTGGGAGGCGGTGGCAAGCAGCACGAGGCCCGCGCCGAGCAATGCAGAAAATCGCATGTTCATACCTGAAAAGTTGGCCAATAAAGGGATTGGGTATTTAATAGTTATATATGTAGTCAACATAATGAATTTTATTCATAAGCACCTTTAGAGTAGTTATATGAAACAGCGAGCGATGGTGATTCTTGACGGTGGCATGGGCCGTGAACTGCAACGTAGCGGGGCGCCGTTCCGCCAGCCCGAGTGGTCGGCACTGGCCCTGAGCGAAGCGCCGGAGGCCGTGGTGGGTGTGCATGCGGCGTTCATCGCTGCAGGTGCCCAGGTGATCACCAGTAACAGCTATGCGGTGGTGCCTTTCCATATTGGCGAAGCGCGCTTCGCTGAAGAGGGGCGCCAGCTCGCCAACATTGCCGGGCAACTGGCCCGTCACGCCGCCGACAGCGGGGCGCACCCGGTGAAGGTGGCAGGCTCCTTGCCACCGCTGTTCGGCTCCTACCGCCCAGACCTGTTCCAGCCAGCGCGCGTGGCAGAGGTGCTGCTGCCACTGCTGCAAGGCCTGTCACCCCATGTGGACCTGTGGCTGGCAGAAACCCAAAGCGCCATTGCCGAAGTGCGGGCCATTCATCAGCACCTGCCTGAAGACGGCCGCCCGTTCTGGGTGTCGTTCACCTTGCAGGATGAAGACGTGGACGCCGTGCCACGCCTGCGCTCCGGTGAACCGGTAGCCGATGCCATCGAGGCCGTGGTTGCCCTCGGTGCTGCTGCGGTGCTGTTCAACTGCAGCCAGCCCGAAGTGATTGGGGCTGCAATCGATGTGGCCCGCCAGGTGATCGAGCAGCATGGGGCCGAGGTGGCAATAGGGGCGTACGCCAATGCCTTCCCACCACAGCCGAAGGAGGCCACGGCCAATGATGGCCTGGATGAACTGCGTGAAGACCTCGACCCACCGGGCTACCTGGCCTGGGCCACCGACTGGCGCGAGCGGGGCGCCAGTATGGTAGGTGGCTGCTGCGGCATAGGCCCGGAGCACATTGCCGCGCTCAAACGCGACCTGGGCTGACCTGCTGGCGAATGCCTGGCGGTAAAACACAGCGGTTAAGTTTGGGAAATGCCGGAACTGACGGTAAGGTTTCAGCATCTCTCATTCATCACGCGCCGAGGGTGGTCGTGTCCTGACCACCCATTCACGATGCGCAGCGCTGAACGCCAGGAGTAATACTGCCTATGACTGCAGAGCAAAAACGCAGGAGCACCATCAACCCGCCCGTCTTCTTCACCAGTGCCATACTCGTATTGTTGCTGGTGCTGTATGCCACTGTTTTCCAGGAACACGCCCAGCGCGTATTCGAACACGTCCAGCAATGGATCATCACCAACGCCAGCTGGTTCTACATCCTCACCGTGGCGCTGGTACTGATCAGCGTGGTGTTCCTGGCGGTCAGCCGTTATGGCGACATCAAGCTGGGCCCGGACCACAGCGAGCCGGATTACCCCAACAAAAGCTGGTTCGCCATGCTGTTCTCCGCAGGCATGGGCATCGGCCTGATGTTCTTCGGCGTTGCAGAGCCGGTGATGCACTTCATCAACCCGCCGGTGGGTGAGCCCAACACCATCGCGGCAGCGCGCGAAGCGATGAACATCACGTTCTTCCACTGGGGCCTGCATGCCTGGGCCATCTACGCCATCGTGGCGCTGATCCTGGCTTACTTCAGTTTCCGCAACGGGCTGCCGCTGACCCTGCGTTCGGCGCTGTACCCGTTGATTGGCGAGCGTATCTATGGCCCCATTGGGCATGCGGTGGACATTTTTGCCATTCTGGGCACGGTGTTTGGCGTCGCCACTTCGCTGGGCTACGGCGTGCTGCAGATCAACAGCGGCCTGCACCAGCTGTTCGGCTTGCCCATCAGCACCACCATCCAGGTCATCCTGATTGCCGTCACCTGTACGCTTGCCACCCTGTCGGTGGCCAGTGGGCTGGATAAAGGCATCCGTATCCTCTCCGAGCTCAACCTGGGCCTGGCGGTGATTCTGATGCTGTTCGTGCTGATTGTGGGCCCGACCGTGTTCCTGCTGCAGGCCTACGTACAGAACACGGGCGCTTACCTGTCCGATATCGTCAATAAAACCTTCAACCTGTTCGCCTACGAGCCCACCGACTGGATCGGTGGCTGGACGTTGCTGTACTGGGGCTGGTGGCTGTCCTGGTCGCCCTTCGTCGGGCTGTTCATCGCGCGTATTTCCCGCGGCCGCACCATTCGCGAGTTCGTCTGCGGCGTGTTGTTCGTACCGGCCGGCTTCACCCTGCTGTGGATGACCGTGTTCGGCGATACCGCCATTCACATGATCCTGCACGGCGGCATCAAGGACCTGGCCACGGTCGTCGACCAGGACAGTTCGCTGGCGCTCTTCGCATTCCTTGAGCACTTCCCGTGGTCAACGGCCGTGTCGATGCTGGCGGTGCTGATGGTGGTGGTGTTCTTCGTGACCTCTGCCGACTCCGGGGCACTGGTGGTCGACATGCTTGCCTCGTCGGGCAAAGGCCATTCGCCGCTGTGGCAGCGGGTGTTCTGGTCGGTCACCATGGGCGCCGTGGCTATCGCCCTGTTGCTGGCCAACGGCCTGAAAGCGTTGCAGGCGGCCACTATCGCCAGCGCCTTGCCGTTTGCGGTCATTCTGCTGGTGGCAATCTGGGGGCTGTTCAAGGCGCTTGGCCTGGATGCCACCCGGCGCGGCCTGCGCACCCAGGCCCTGCCCGGCCAGCGCCAGCACCGGCAGAACCACGGGGGCTGGCAGCGGCGCCTGCGCAACATTGCCATGATGCCGCGCCGGGCTCACGTGACGCGCTTCATCAACGATGTGGTGAAACCTGCCTGTGAGGAAGTGGCCCAGGAACTGCGCAAGCAGGGTTACGACGTCACGGTAGATGAACGCGACGACGGCCGTGTCACGCTGGAGTTATCCCATGCGGGTGAAGGTCGCTTCAAATACGAAGTTCGCCCCCGCGCGTTCAATACCCCCAGTTTTGTCATCCGCGAGTCGGACGACAACAACGATGCGCGCAAGTACTTCCGCGCCGAGGTGTACCTGCGTGAAGGTGGCCAGGACTACGACGTCATGGGCTGGAGCCGTGAAGATGTGATCGGCGACATCCTGGACCAGTACGAGCGCCACCTGCACTACCTGCACGTGGTCAGCTGAGCCCGTTACGTGCGGGCGAGCCTCGGGAGCGCCCGCACGTAGATCAGCTCGCACACCAGCTCCACCAGTGTTTGCGTAATCACGGCCGCCGCTGCCAGGGTGCGTAACTGCTCTGGCAAGGCCAGTGCCAATGGCAGCACCACCAGTGAATTACGGGTGGATGCACTGAACATCACCGAGCGTTGCTGGGGTACCGGCAGCCGCATCAGCCGTGCAGTTGCCCAGCCGATCAGCGGTGCTAGCACTGCAAAGGCCAGGTACACCGGTACCACGGGTAGCAACTGGCCCAAGTCCCTCAGCACCACGCTGATCTGCGGTGCGATCACCACGAACAGCACCAGCGCCATTGCCGGCACTGGCATCCAGGCCCAGGCATGGTTCCAGGCAGCCACCGCACTGGACCGTTTGACACTTGCGCTGGTCAGCACCGCCAGCCCCAGCGGCAGCACGATCAGTAACAGAAATGCCTGCAGAAACGGACTGATCGCCAGGCCTACCTGCGCGCTGTCCCCCAGCAATACCGCCAGGTAAACCGGCAGCAGCACCAGTTGCAGCAACAGCAGTACGGGCGTGGCCGCCAGGGTCAACCGTGCATCGCCCTTGCCCAGGTGGGTGAACACCACCACGTAGTCGATACAGGGCGTCAGCAATACCAGCAATGCGCCCACCAGCAGTGCTGGGTGGTGCATCAGGCCACGGGTAATGGCCGCGACCAACAACGGCACCAGAATGAAATTGGCCAGCAGCAAGGCAGCCATGAAGCGGCGATTACTCAGGCCCTCGCGCAGGCTCAGAAACGGAATCTGCAGGAACATGGCGTACATCAGTACGGCAATAGTGGGCGTGGCCAGTGCCTCCAGATAGCGCGCGGAGGTGCTGGACAGCAAGCCAAACACGATGGCCGCCAGCACGGCGGCGAAGTAGATCGGGGTCTGGTGGGTTTCGAGTTGGTCTCTGGTCAAGGGGAGCCTGTGAGCTTGAGCAAAAAACCACAGGTTAATCTGAAAAGTAGCCGGTTGCCGAGACAACGGCATTTGCGGCCCGGCTACGCGGCTGCTTTCCTGGCCTTAGGCTAATGATTGCTCAGGCAGACCTGTACCAGTCCACATCCCGCTGCTCGATTGCCAGCCTGAGCGTGCACCGGTCAGCCGCCGCGTGGCACATGGCATAGCCACCAACCGGGAATAGGGACTGGAGCCCGAGCGGGTTATCGGTGCTCACAAGTGAGATATCGATTTCGTCCGTCTCGGTTGTGATGACATCCAAATGTTCGCCGGTAGCGGCAGCAATGACTGACCAGAGGGTGGGATCTTTCTGTTCGATAGGCTTGACCGCCACCAGCCCTTCCTCCGTGACGAAAACGCCCTGGCCAAAATGCGGGCCACTGCGAATGTAAAGGCGATAACCCTCGTCACTGTGGCGGAAGTACAACAACAATGGGGCCGGCGCAGCCGCTCGCTCAAAGGTAATCAGCCCCAGGTCCTGGCCGTGTTGCCAGTCCTCATCCGAGCAATTGAGCATGCCAAGCGCCGATGCGCCGTCCAGGGCATGTGCAGGGCTAGCCAGTGGACTCTCCAGCACCACCTGACCACGGGTCATGCTGTCGAAAGTATTCACTGGGCAACCATTTACTTGCAGGGTTGCAATAAAGGAACGGGCTTTGTGTGTCATCAGGGGGCGCCTCCAATGTGTTCAACGGAGGCAGGAGGCTAAGGTGAACCCTGGCTGGGGCCTATCTGGAACCGATTCCGGGATGCCTGCAGGCACAAAAAAGCCCGGCATCAAACCGGGCTTCTTCAGCTCAACGCTGCGATCAGTTGCCGTAAACCGGCAGCTTCTTGCAGATGGCCTTGACCTTCTCGCGAACGGCGTCGATCACCGCGTCGTTGTTCAGGTCAGCCAGGATGTCGCAGATCCAGCCGGCCAGTTCACGGCATTCGGCTTCCTTGAAACCACGGGTGGTAACGGCCGGGGTGCCGAAACGCAGGCCCGAGGTGACGAACGGCGAGCGTGGGTCGTTCGGTACCGAGTTCTTGTTGACGGTGATGAAGGCTTTGCCCAGGGCGGCGTCTGCATCCTTGCCCGAGATATCCTGTTTGATCAGCGACAGCAGGAACAGGTGGTTCTTGGTACCGCCAGACACCACGTCGAAGCCGCGCTCGATGAACACGCTGGCCATGGCCTGGGCGTTCTTCACCACTTGCTCCTGGTAGGCCTTGAACTCAGGCTGCAGGGCTTCCTTGAAGCAGATGGCCTTGGCGGCGATGACGTGCTCCAGCGGGCCACCCTGGGCACCCGGGAATACGGCAGAGTTGAGCTTCTTCTCGATCTCTTCGTTCTTGCGCGCGAGGATCAGGCCGCCGCGCGGGCCGCGCAGGGTTTTGTGGGTGGTAGTGGTGACCACGTCTGCGAACGGCACCGGGTTCGGGTAAACACCCGCAGCCACCAGGCCGGCCACGTGGGCCATGTCGACGAACAGGTAGGCACCGACCTTGTCGGCGATGGCGCGGAAGCGGGCGAAGTCCAGCACCTGCGAGTAGGCCGAGAAGCCGGCAACGATCATTTTCGGCTTGTGCTCGACTGCCAGGCGCTCGACTTCGTCGTAGTCGATCAGGCCGTTGCCGTCGATGCCGTACTGGATGGCGTTGTACAGCTTGCCCGAGGAGCTGACGGAAGCACCGTGGGTGAGGTGGCCGCCGTGGGCCAGGCTCATGCCCAGAATGGTGTCACCGGCCGACAGCAGCGCCAGGTAGACCGCAGCGTTGGCCTGGGAACCTGCGTGTGGCTGAACGTTGGCGTAGTCGGCACCGAACAGCTGCTTGGCACGGTCGATGGCCAGTTGCTCGACCACGTCGACGTACTCGCAACCGCCGTAGTAGCGCTTGCCTGGGTAGCCTTCGGCGTACTTGTTGGTCAGCACCGAACCCTGGGCTTCCATGACAGCCGGGCTGGTGTAGTTTTCCGAGGCGATCAGCTCGATATGCTCTTCCTGGCGCAGTTCTTCTTGCTGCATGGCTTCGAAGAGCTCGGCGTCGTACTTGGCAATGGTCAAATCACGGCTGAACATGGCGGTCCTCAAGGATCGGGGTGAATTGGGGGGGGCATTCTAACCGATTGCTCTGCAGCTGGCATATGAAGTGGCATCAAGTCGCGGACCAAAGGGCCTCATGTTGCAGGCCGCGCCGTTTGTGGGCTGGAGGTGGGCGGTAGTTGACTTGAAAGTCCGGTTTCAAGCGGTGCAGAGCATCGCGTGCCGCGCACTGGAAACGTCAGTCGAACATGAACAGCGTTTCGTTGGCGAACTGGGCTTCGAACTGGTGGGCCGGCATGGGCCGCCCGAACAGGTAACCCTGCACTTCGTCGCAACCATGCTCACGCAGAAACTCCAGCTGCTCATGGGTTTCGACACCTTCGGCGATCACTGCCAGGTTCAGGCTGTGGGCCATGGCGATGATGGCCCTGGCGATCTGCGCGTCCTGCTCGCCAGCCGGCAGGCCATCGACGAAGGTACGGTCGATCTTGAGCACGTCGATGGGGAACTGCTTGAGGTAGTTGAGCGATGAATAACCGGTACCAAAATCATCCACGGCAATGCTCAGCCCCAGGTTCTTCAGGCCGGCGAGAATCTGCAGCGCCTCGTTCACCTCGCGCATCAGGATGCTCTCGGTCAACTCCAGCTCCAGACACGCCGGTGGCAGGCCGGTTTCATCCAGGATGTTGGCGATGCGGGTGCCCAGTTGGCCGTCGGAAAACTGCCGCGCCGAGATGTTCACCGACACCTTGGGCACCCGCACCTTGGCCTTGTGCCAGGCCTTGAGCTGACGGCTGGCTTCGCGCAGCACCCAGTCGCCCACGTCCACCACCAGGCCCAGTTCCTCGATCACCGGGATAAAGTCGCCCGGCGGCACCAGGCCTCGGGTTGGGTGCCGCCAGCGCAGCAGCGCCTCGGCGCCGGTCAGGCGCTTGCCGTCGCCGCTGAACTGCGGCTGGTAGTAAAGAATGAACTCATTCTGCTCCAGCGCGTGGCGCAGGTCGCTTTCCAGCTCCAGGCGCTCCAGGGCGCTGGCGTTCATCTCGGCCTGGTAGAACTGGAAGTTGTTCTTGCCACGCTCCTTGGCGTGGTACATGGCTGTGTCGGCGTTCTTCATCAGCTGGCTAAGCTCGCTGCCATCTTGCGGGCTGAGGGCGATGCCGATACTGGCGGTAACGAAGAACTCGCGGTTTTCCAGCACGAACGGACGCACCAGGCTGCCAAGGATGTTCTCCGCCACATGAATGGCGCGGTTCAGGGCCAGTTGGCGGGTGGCCCGCGGTTGCAGCAACAAAGTGAACTCGTCGCCACCCATGCGCGCGACGGTGTCGTCGTCGTCCACGCAGGCCAGCAGGCGCTGGGCCATGTCCTTGAGCATGCGGTCGCCGGCGGCGTGGCCCAGGGAGTCGTTGATCGGCTTGAAGCGGTCCAGGTCGAGGAACATCAGCACCACCCATGCCTTCTGCCGCTCGGCTTGCTGCAGGGCGTTGTACAGGCGGTCCTGGAACAGCGTGCGGTTGGGCAGGTGGGTGAGGGCGTCGTAGTAGGCCAGGCGGTGAATGCGCTGTTCGCTGGCCTTGCGCTCGCTGATGTCGGTGAAGAAGCACACGTAGCTGGCCAGGTCGCCTTCGTCATCCAGCACGGCGGTGATGCCCACCCAGGCCGGGTAGTGATCGCCATCGCGGCGCTTGAGCCACACTTCGCCTTCCCAGCTGCCGCGCTGGTTCAGCTGCTTGAGGATGTAGCCCAGGTGCGCTTGCTGCTGCTCGTTCATCACCAGCATGCCCGGCAGTTGGTCCAGCACCTCGCTGACCGCATAGCCGCTGACGCGGCTGAACGCTTCATTGGCCTGCACGATGTAGCCAGCCGGGTCGGTGATCAGGATCGCCGACGTGGAGTGCTCGAATACCGTGGCGGCCATGCGCAGGTCTTTTTCGGCGCGGCGTTGCTGGCTGATGTCGCGGCCCACACCCAGCACCCCTTCGAAGCGCTGGTCGTCGTCCCACACCAGCACCAGGCGCAGTTCGATCGGGATCTTGCGGCCGTCGGCGCGCAGGCAGTCGAACAGGAACAGTTGCATTGGCAGATGGTTGCGCAACTCGGCCAGTTGGGCCGGGTCGTCCATGGCCTTGCTGACGCGCTCCATCAGGCCGTAAATACCCGTGAGCTGGGCCGGGTTGGCAATGATCGACTGCCAGCCGTTGGCGAAAATCCAGTCGGTCTGGTAGCCCAGCACGCTTTGCACCGAAGGGCTCACATAGTCCAGCTTGAGCTGGCTGTCCGTGGAGAAGATCACATCGCTGATGCTCTCGGCCAGCATGCGGTAGCGTTGTTCGCTGTCGCGCAGCGACTGGCTGGCTTCGATCTGCACGGTAACATCCTTGCCCACCCCGATGATGCGTGTCACCTGGCCGTCTGCGTCGCGGGCCAGCACCTGCTCACGGATGTCATAGCAGCGCCAGTTGCCGTCGCGGTGGCGGAAGCGCAACTGGCAGTGCAGCGGCTGGTCGTGCCCGGTTTCACGTTGCTGCTGGCGCAAGGCCTTGTAGTGGTCGGCATCTTCAGGGTGCAGCAGCAGTTCCCAGAAGCGGTCGCCCATCTGGGCCAGCTCGGTGCGGTCGTAACCCAGTGTCTGGCCCAGGTGACGGTTGCTGAAGATCATCCGCTGGCTGTGCACATCCTGCACGTACAGCTGGTCTGGTACGGTGCGGACCACGTCCGACCAGAAGCTTTCGCGCTCCAGCAGTGACAGTTCCACCTTCTTGCGGCTGGTGATGTCGCTGATGCTCAGGATCACGGCCTGGTAGTCCCGGCGCTGCTGCGGCAGGCGTGCCATCAGCCACAGGTGCAGCTCGCCACCGAGGGGGGAGGGCAGGCGCACTTCCAGCTCCAGCAAGGCGCGCTGCTCGATCAAGGCATCGATCAGTTGCATGCCGACGCTGTCGCGGCCATTGCCGCTTTCTTCGAACAGGCGCTGCCAGGCCCCTTCATGGCTGTCGATGTTCAGCAACTGGCGGGCCACTTGGTTGATCTCGGTGATCTTCAGTTGCTGCAGCAGAGCGCGGCGCAGGTTTGGCTCCAGGGCCAGGCTTTGCTTGAGCGCTGCGCGGTTACGCACGTGGTAGCGGTCCAGTTGCCCGGGAAGGCTGGACAGGTCCAGCACGCACAGCGCTACGCCAGTGCCTTCGAAAATTTCCTGGTAGCGCCGGCGGTCTTCCTGCAATGCGCGCTGGCGGCGGCGCATGTTGATCAGGGCCAGCAGCGGCAGCAGTGCGCAGATCAGCACCAGCACGCACTTGCCGATCAGCGCGGGCAGCAGCTTCTGCCGCGCCAGATGCGCGTCGAATTGCCCGCGCAACTGCCAGGTGCTGCTGTCGATGAACGCCAGCATCACGCTCTGCAACGGCGCCTGGCTGCTGTGTGAGGACAGGTGGCGTTGCAGTACATCGCCGCTGCGGCTGTTTTCCAGCAGCCATTGCGGGTGGCTGGCGCCGTTCAGGCGGTCGGTAAGGGTGCTGTAGTAGTCAGGTGACAGGCGCAGCAGCCAGTAGCCGCGGTCCTGCTCGGGCGCCTGGCGCAGCAGCAGGTAAAGCGTGCGGTTGTCGGCGGCGTTGGTGAAAAAGTACGGGCGGCCCTGGTTGAGCTTGAGCAATTCGTCGATCAAGGCGCGATCGCCCGCACCCGGCAGGCTGTCGATACGCGAACGGCCCGCGCTGTCCAGCCACGCCACGCTCTGCAATGCGGGTATCCGTTCGCGCAGCACGCCGACCAGCGCACTGACCGCAGCCGGGGCCGGCGCTTTGATATAGGGCTGCATCACATTGATGGCCTGCTGCGCCTTGAACGCCATGTTCAGGCTCAGGTGGTCGGCCAGTTCCGTGGTGGCATCCAGGCTCTTCTTGCGCAGCTCGGCCTGGGTATTGTTGAACTGGGCGAACAGCTGCCACAACAACAGGCCCAGCAGCAGCAAGGCCAGCAACGCCAACGCACCCTTGATCGACCCGCGCATGCTGGTAGCGGGCGCGTGGGGCGCGGAACGCGATGAAGGCGGTAGCGTGTGATTGGTCAAGCGTCGATCCTGCGATTGGGCTGGCGATGGCAGGTAGGGTCATGCGCGGCGGCTGCCGGTGCCTGGCTGCCATACCGCGGTGGCGCACTATAAGCCGGACACTCGAAACCGGCTAGCATGCCTAGCATTGTGGCAAAGTGCCAGCGCTGTTCGCCGTGTCCCGTGGGGCCCTGGTTCGGCAAGCCCCTGCAACCTGTGCGAGAATGCCGCCCGCTTCACATGACAACGCATCGGAGATGTTCGGTTTTGGTTACTCACTTTTCCACCAATGGCCTCGATTCCGCCTGTGGGCGCAGCAGTCAGACCCTTGTCAGCACTGCCGTGACCGAGGACGTATCCTGCAAGACTTGCCAGCGCTCGCTGGTAAAACCCGCCGCAGCCACCAAGGCCAAGGCGCCGTCGCTGGCCGAGTTGCGTACCAGCGCCAGGGCAGCTGCGCAACCGGCACCTGTAGCTGTGGCCAAGCCAGGCGCCAAGCCGGTCGCCACGCCTTCCGCCACGTCGGCACCTGTGGCCCCTGTACAGCCAGCGCGCAGCGGTGGTTTCAGCGTCAAGTCGGCCTGGGCTTCGCGCCTTGCCGAGCAAGGTGAGCGTTGCCGCTTGCCACGCGGCAAGGCCAGGCAGCGCCACGTCTGACCCCGCGCTGGCCGCAGCACCTGCAGGCCAGCGCCCCCTTTTTCTCGACCATTAGCCACGCCTATGCAACGCGGCGCGTTGGCGTAGAATGGTCCACTTTGTTCAACGACACCCGACCGTGACTCCCCTGGCCATCGCCGGGGCGCTCGTCGATGTCCTTACTTATCTGAATGAGAGGGCTTGGTTTTGGCTCAATACGTCTACACCATGCATCGGCTGAGCAAGGTCGTGCCGCCGAAGCGGGAAATTCTCAAGAACATTTCCCTGTCGTTCTTCCCGGGCGCCAAGATCGGTGTACTCGGCCTGAACGGCGCGGGTAAATCGACACTGCTGCGCATCATGGCGGGTGTCGACAAGGAGTTTGACGGCGAAGCCCGCCCGATGCCCGACATCAACGTGGGTTACCTGCCGCAGGAGCCGCAACTGGACCCCACCAAGTCGGTGCGCGAAGTGGTCGAAGAAGCGGTCAGCGTAATCAAGGACGCACAGGCCCGCCTGGACGAGGTCTACGCGGCCTACGCCGAGCCCGATGCCGACTTCGACAAGCTGGCCGCCGAACAGGCCAAGCTTGAAGCCATCCTGCAGGCCGCCGACGGCCATAACCTGGAGCGCCAGCTGGACGTGGCGGCCGATGCCCTGCGCCTGCCGGCCTGGGATGCGCGCATCGAACACCTGTCCGGCGGTGAAAAGCGCCGTGTAGCCCTGTGCCGCCTGCTGCTGTCGGCCCCCGACATGCTGCTGCTGGACGAACCGACCAACCACCTGGACGCCGATTCCGTCGCCTGGCTGGAGCGCTTCCTGCACGACTTCCCGGGCACCGTGGTAGCCATTACCCACGACCGGTACTTCCTCGACAACGTTGCCGGCTGGATCCTGGAACTGGACCGTGGTGCGGGTATCCCGTACGAAGGCAACTACTCTGGCTGGCTGGAAGCCAAGTCCGATCGCCTGGCGCAAGAGTCCAAGCAGCAGAGCGCCCACGAAAAGGCCATGAAGGAAGAACTGGAATGGGTGCGCAAAGGCGCCAAGGCCCGCCAGTCCAAGTCCAAGGCGCGCCTGCAGCGGTTCGAAGAAATGCAGTCGCAGGAATTCCAGAAACGCAGCGAAACCAACGAGATCTACATACCGGCTGGCCCGCGTCTGGGTGACAAGGTCATCGAGTTCAAGAACGTCACCAAGGGCTATGGTGACCGCGTACTCATCGACAACCTGTCGTTTGCCATGCCCAAGGGCGCCATTGTGGGTGTGATCGGCGGTAACGGTGCCGGTAAGTCGACCCTGTTCCGCATGCTGATGGGCAAGGAACAACCGGACTCGGGCAGCATCGAGATTGGCGAAACCGTGCAGCTGGCCTGCGTGGACCAGAGCCGCGAAGACCTGGACGGTGGCAAAACCGTGTTCCAGCAGGTTTCCGACGGCTCCGACCAGATCCGCATCGGCAACTACGAGATCCCGTCGCGTACCTATGTTGGTCGCTTCAACTTCAAGGGCGGTGACCAGCAGAAGTTCGTCAAGGACCTGTCCGGTGGTGAGCGTGGGCGCCTGCACCTGGCTCTCACCCTGAAAGAGGGCGGCAACGTGCTGCTGCTCGACGAACCGTCCAACGACCTCGACGTTGAAACCCTGCGTTCGCTGGAAGAAGCCTTGCTGGACTTCCCTGGCGCCGCCATCGTGATTTCCCACGACCGTTGGTTCCTGGACCGTGTAGCCACGCACATCCTGGCTTACGAAGACGATTCCAACGTGGTGTTCTTCGAGGGCAACTACACCGAGTACGAAGCCGACCGCAAGAAGCGCCTGGGTGATGCTGCTGCCCAGCCGCACCGTGTGCGCCACAAAAAGATGGCCCAGTAAGCCGCTTTCAGCTGCACAACGATGGGGCCTTCAAGGCCCCATTTTTGTGCCTGTAATCGGCAAATAGCGTTTTATTTTGTATACATTTATATAAAACGCACCAAATAATTTCATTAAAACGACATCGCGCCCTGTTGCAGGGCGATTGCTTCTTGGTACATTCCAGAGAAAACCAATAAGTCCAATCCTCTTGGTGAGATGTCTACCATGATCGAATCCGTCGACGATTTCCTCGCACGCCTGCAGCAGCGTGACCCCGGCCAACCGGAATTCCACCAGGCCGTGGAAGAGGTGCTGCGCACCCTCTGGCCGTTCCTTGAAGCCAACCCCCATTACCTGCAGGCGGGCATTCTGGAGCGCATGGTGGAGCCTGAGCGCGCGGTGCTGTTCCGGGTTTCCTGGGTGGATGACCAGGGCAAGGTGCAGGTCAACCGCGGCTACCGCATCCAGATGAGCAGCGCCATCGGCCCGTACAAGGGCGGCCTGCGCTTCCACCGGTCGGTGAACCTCAGCGTGCTGAAGTTTCTGGCGTTCGAGCAGGTATTCAAGAACTCCCTGACCTCCCTGCCCATGGGCGGCGGCAAGGGCGGTTCGGACTTCGACCCCAAGGGCAAGAGCGACGCTGAAGTAATGCGCTTCTGCCAGGCGTTCATGAGTGAGCTGTATCGCCACATCGGCGCTGATTGCGATGTGCCGGCCGGCGATATTGGTGTGGGTGCCCGCGAGATTGGCTTTATGTTCGGCCAGTACAAACGCCTGGCCAACCACTTCACGTCGGTGCTCACCGGCAAGGGCATGACCTATGGCGGCAGCCTGATCCGCCCGGAGGCAACTGGCTACGGCTGCGTATATTTCGCCGAAGAGATGCTCAAGCGCCAGAACCAGCGTATTGATGGCCGTCGCGTGGCCATCTCGGGCTCGGGCAACGTTGCCCAATATGCGGCGCGCAAGGTCATGGACTTGGGCGGCAAGGTTATTTCGCTGTCTGACTCAGAAGGCACGCTGTACGCCGAAGCGGGCCTCACTGATGCCCAGTGGGATGCGCTGATGGAGCTGAAAAACGTCAAGCGTGGGCGCATCAGCGAATTGGCCGCGCAGTTTGGTCTGGAATTCCGCAAGGGCCAAACCCCGTGGAGCCTGGTGTGCGATATCGCGTTGCCTTGCGCCACCCAAAACGAGCTGGATGTGGACGATGCCAAGGCGCTGCTGGGCAATGGCTGCATCTGTGTAGCCGAGGGCGCCAACATGCCTACCACGCTTGCGGCTGTGGATATCTTCCTGGAGGCAGGCATTCTGTATGCCCCTGGCAAGGCCTCCAACGCCGGCGGTGTGGCTGTGTCAGGCCTGGAAATGTCACAGAACGCCATGCGCCTTCTGTGGACGGCCGGCGAAGTGGACAACAAGCTGCACGGCATCATGCAGTCGATTCACCATGCGTGCGTGCATTACGGCGAAGAGGCCGACGGCCGCGTCAATTACGTCAAGGGTGCAAACATCGCAGGCTTCGTGAAAGTAGCGGATGCGATGCTGGCCCAAGGCGTAGTCTGACCCGCCCGCTATCAGGGCCGCGTCGCGGCCTTAGTCTGCTTCACCGTCGATCCGCACAACCTCGATCACCCGATCACCCGCTGGTCGGTGCCACGCCACCTCGTCCCCGGGCTCAGCACCGAGCAGCGCCCGCCCCAGGGGCGAGCCCCAGTTGATCAGCCCGCGCCCCGCGTCGGCCTGGTCTTCACCCACCAACTGCACGGTCTGCTCCAGCCCATCTTCATCAGCAAACGTGACGCGGCTGCCGATGGCGACCTTGCTGGATGACTGGGCAGGGGGCATCACCTGGGCGCTCTGCACGCGCAGGGTGAAGTAACGCAGGTCACGCTCCGTGTCGGCCAACCGCTGCTTGTCACCGCGCTCACCCTGCGCCGCCAGCTCACTGCGCAAGGTGTTGAGGCTGGCCACGCGGGCCTGCAACTGGCGCAGGCCACTGGCGGTTACATAGTTGGGTTGTTCACTGACATGCCGCTCTACCGGTTGATCGGCCTGGGCAGCGGCTTGGTCTTCGTTGACGAATGCTCGGCTCATGGCGGCCTCCTTGTGCAGAAGACCATCATGGCAGGCTGAGGGTTTCAACGAATGCCCAGTAGCGACTCAGTCGGGGCGCCAGGCCCGGGCTGCGCCGCGGTCCTTTTCCTGCTGCCAGTCACGGTCGCGCTGGTCCCAGAAGCGCTGGTGGTATTGCTGCTGCTCGGCGCTGTCCTGCGTAGCCTTGCACTGGCGGAAACCATCGTCCCAGCCGGTTTCATACTGCGGCTCGTGCAGGTAGCGCGGCACGTTCTTGCGAAAGTCGCCCACCATCACACCGGCGGCCTGCCGGCCACTGCTGCACCCATCCTGAAAGCCGTCGGCATAGGCGGGGGGGTAGCCGCGCCCGACCATCTGCTCGTGGGTGCTTTCACACCCCGCCAGCAGCAACGCAACGCACAAGCCCAACCCGTACCGCCACATGGCCACCCACCCTCCAGCTGTTGATAACCAGTCTAGAGGGCGATTTGTCGCGGTGCTGTCAAAACAGTGTCAAAGAGTCGCGGGTTCTACAGCGAGAGCTAGTAGTGGTACCACTTCACTTCGAGCATCACCTCGTTCTGTGCCGTGGCCAGGTGGCTGAACCCGCGTGAGGCACTTAGACGCAGCCCCAGGTTCTGGCTGATCTCCCACTGCTGGTTCAGGCTCAGGCTGCGGCGTACTTCGCCGTTGGTGAAGTAGTCCCCCTTGGCTTCGAGCGTCATGTTGCCCAGCCCGTTGCGCCACAACAGCCCGCCGTTGAACCCCGCCGCCGGTGCAATGAACTGGGCAAAATCGTTGTGGTGCTCCACCCGCACTGTGCCCAGGGCAAAGCCCAGCAAACCGTCGGCCAGTTGCCAGGTGCCGCCGGCGCCGCCGTTCACGTGGCTGACCAGCACCTCGTCGTCATGCTTGCCCGGTACCCGCTCCAGGCCGCCGGCCACCTGCCATGACCAGGGTTTGAGCAGCTCGTTGCGCGGTGTCAGCGAGCGGATGGTGGCGAGGTCCAGGCGTTGCACCTGCCAGTCATTGCCTTCGTACTGGCGCACCTTCAACTGCAGGATCTCGATCTGGGCGCCGAGCGGGAAGCCATAGGCGTTGTCGTTGAGGTCGTGGTAGGCCATGCGCAGGCCGTACTCGGCGAAGGCGCGGTCTTCCCGGGTACCTACGCCAAGCTGCCAGGTACGCGAATCGTGGCCGTCTTCGGGGAGCCCCGGGCGTTCAATCTGCAAGGGTGGCGGCGGGTTGGTATTGATCGCGCGCAGCAGCTCGAAGCTGCGCTTGGCCTGGCCGGGGTCGCGCTCCTGGCCATTGGCCCGGTAACGCTCCAGGCGATAGGCGGCGTCCTGCACCAGTGCCTGACGCTCCCGGGGCAGTGCCTTGAACTCGGGGCTTTGCAGTTGCGCGGTGTCGGCACTCACGGCCAGCACCTGGCGTTTTTCGTCATGATCCAGCGGTGCTGCCCGCGCCAACAGTTCACGTTCGCGCGAGGGGCGGTAGATTTCGCTGGCCACCAGGCCGGACTGCTTTACCGCCTTGACCGTGTCGGTAGGGATGGCCGTAAGCGGGAACTGCGAGGTCAGGTCCAGGCCTGGGCGCGCCACCTGCAGCAATTCCAGCAGGCGGTAGGAGCAGTTCTCGTCGAAGAAGAAATAGTCGAACTGAATCTGCTTCAGTTCCCACACATGTTCCACCATGCGCCCGGTCTCTTCCGGGGTCAGGTCCAGCTGGTACTCCCACAGGTCGCGGTTTTCCAGGCTGCGGTATTCGGAGAGCTTTTCCTGGTAGGGCATCAGCGCGAACAGGCCAGGGTAGCCGCCCGCCAGGCCTTTCCAGGCATACAGGATGCTGTTGTCGCTGCCTTCGATGTACGCACCGAAGTTGATCGCGTAACTGAGCAGCGTGGTGTCGTCGCTGCGGGTGGTGGACTGGTCGATGCGCAGCAGGGTATGGCCGAACATGGACGAGGGGCTGTTCAGGTAAGCGGCCGGGAAGATCAGCGCCGCGCTGTGTGGGTCGATCGACTGGTACCAGGTCTTGAATTCCTGGCAGTCCGGCTCTGGCAGGCCTTGCAGGCCGAGCTGCTCACGCAGCCAGCGGGTGCGGGCCGGGAACACGCATTGAGCATGCTTGTCGCCAAGGCTTGCCGGTGCGTACAGGGCCTCTACGGTGGCCTTGAGTTCGCGGTCCGGGTGGTGCGCGCCGTCCTGCGCCAGGAAAAACGCATCGTCGTCCACATAGCTGCGCCAGCCACCCAGCTTGCCCGTTTCATAATGACCAAGGGCTATCCAGTAGGGGGTGTTTGCCAGTTGCTGAAGGCGAGCTTGGTCGATGTGCGGGGCGGCATGAACAGGGGCGCAGGCTAACAGCGCCAGGGAAGCGAGGCGTTTGAACATAGGGGGCAGCTACTTCCAGACGATGCCGAAGAGAAGGCGAAACCCGCCCCGGGGCCGGGGCGGGAAAAGCGGCAATTACGCCTCGGTAGCGTACTTGGCCAGGCGTGGGTCGTTCTTCAGAACGGCCAGGGTGTTGCTGTGTACGGTTTCAGCATTGACGTCGGCGCTGCTGAAGATCTGGTTGAAGTGGTCGTGGGTGACCGATGCGAAGTAGCCGCGGTCTTCCGGTGCCACGCCCAGTACCACGGCGTAGGTGGTCAGAGCTTCACCCTGGCCCATGGCCATGTCTTCGGAAAGCTCGTTCATCATGCCGTTCATGGCGAACCAGGACTTGCCGCCGTAGGTCAGCGAAGCCTTTGTGGAGCAGCCGTTGGTGCCGGAGGTCATGCCGAAGGTGGCGTTACCGGAAGTGCCGTTGGTGGTGGAAGCCAGGAAGTGCGCAGGGGTGCCACGCTGGCCTTCGAACAGCATGTTGCCCCAGCCGCAGTTCGGGCCGCCTGGCGCATCGGCCATTGCGTTGAGCGAGGCCACGGTGAACAGAGTACCCAGAAGAATCCGTTTCATAGCTTTATTCTCTATTTGACTTAAACCAAGGGTCAGGTTTCTGGCAACTCGATTGCCAGGTCGGGAAAGCATTTCACCCACCCGCGCAGCTTGGAGTTTAGGCGCGATCTAAAGGTTGCGTCACTGATTGCGAAAAATTTGCCTGCACAAGACACCGTCGCACCTGCGACATAAAGTTTTTATAGCCTTGCAACCCTCGCGCAGGCGGCGCCAGAATGCTGCCATCTGCCCCGCCGAAGTAAGGAAACCCAATGCCCGATCCTGTCGCTGCGCGCCTGCGTCTTGCGCCTGAAGCCCTGACCCGGCGTTTCTCCCCCGAGCAGTTTGCCTTTGCCAATACCGACGATCTGGAGCCGTTTCGCGGAGTCCTGGGCCAGGAACGTGCTGTCGAGGCCCTGCAGTTCGGCGTGGCCATGCCGCGCCCTGGTTACAACGTGTACGTCATGGGCGAGCCCGGTACCGGGCGTTTCTCGTTCGTCAAACGCTACCTCAAGGCCGAGGGCAAGCGTCAGCAGACGCCGGCCGACTGGGTGTACGTCAACCACTTCGACGATAACCGTGAGCCCCGCGCCCTCGAGCTGCCCTCGGGCACGGCCGGTGAATTCATCGCCGACATGGGCGGGTTGATCGACAACCTGCTGGCAACCTTCCCGGCAGTGTTCGAACACCCCTCCTACCAGCAGAAAAAAGGCGCCATCGACCGCGCCTTCAACCAGCGCTATGACCGCGCCCTGGATGTGATCGAGCGTGCATCGCTGGAAAAGGACGTGGCCCTGTACCGCGACGCCAGCAACGTCGCCTTCACCCCGATGGCCGACGGCAAGGCCCTGGACGAAGCTGAATTCGCCCAGTTGCCAGAAGAGGTGCGCGAGCAGTTCCACGAAGACATCGCCCTGCTCGAGGAGCAGCTGAACGAGGAGCTCGCCAGCTTGCCGCAGTGGAAGCGCGAGTCCAACAACCAGCTGCGCCAGCTCAACGAAGAAACCATCACCCTGGCGCTGCAGCCGCTGCTGGCGCCATTGTCGGAAAAATACGCCGAAAATGCGGCCGTGTGCGCTTACTTGCAGTCGGTGCAGCTGAACCTGCTGCGCACTGTGGTCGAGCAACTGGTCGATGACAGCAAGACCGACGCCGTGGCGCGCAAGCTCCTCGAGGAGCAATACGCGCCGAGCCTGATGGTTGGCCATCATGTCGATGGCGGTGCGCCGGTGGTGTTCGAACCGCACCCCACCTACGACAACCTGTTCGGCCGTATCGAATACAGCACCGACCAGGGCGCGCTGTACACCTCCTACCGCCAACTGCGCCCCGGCGCGTTGCACCGTGCCAATGGCGGCTTCCTGATTCTTGAAGCCGAGAAGATGTTCGGCGAGCCGTTTGTATGGGATGCCCTCAAGCGTGCCTTGCAGTCGCGCAAACTCAAGATGGAATCGCCGTTGGGCGAGCTGGGCCGTGTCGCCACCGTCAGCCTGACCCCGCAGATGATCCCGCTGAACGTGAAGCTGATCATCATCGGCTCGCGCCAGTTGTATTACGCGCTGCAAGACCACGACCCGGACTTCCAGGAGATGTTCCGGGTGCTGGTGGACTTCGACGAAGACATGCCCATGGTCGACGAAAACCTGGAGCAGTTCGCCCAGCTGTTGCGCACCCGCACCAACGAGGAGGGCATGGCCCCGCTGACCAGTGACGCCGTGGCGCGGCTGGCTACCTACAGCGCCCGGCTGGCGGAAAACCAGTCGCGCCTTTCTGCCCGTATCGGCGACCTGTTCCAGCTGGTGAGCGAAGCGGATTTCATCCGCCAGCTGGCCAGTGACGAGATGACCGATGCCGGCCACATCGAGCGTGCGCTCAAGGCCAAGGCCACGCGTACCGGGCGTGTTTCACAGCGGGTGCTGGATGACATGCTGGCCGGCATCATCCTGATCGACACACAGGGCGCAGCCATCGGCAAGTGCAACGGGCTGACCGTGCTGGAAGTGGGCGACTCGGCCTTCGGCATGCCGGCGCGTATCTCCGCCACCGTGTACCCGGGCGGCAGCGGTATCGTCGACATCGAGCGTGAGGTCAACCTGGGCCAGCCGATCCACTCCAAGGGGGTGATGATTCTCACCGGGTACCTGGGTAGCCGTTATGCCCAGGAGTTCCCACTGGCCATCTCTGCCAGTATTGCCCTGGAACAGTCTTACGGTTACGTGGACGGCGACAGCGCCTCGCTGGGCGAGGCTTGCACGCTGATTTCCGCCCTATCGCGCACGCCGCTCAAGCAATGCTTTGCCATCACCGGTTCCATCAACCAGTTTGGTGAGGTGCAGGCAGTGGGTGGGGTGAACGAGAAGATCGAAGGGTTCTTCCGCCTGTGCGAGGCACGTGGCCTGACGGGCGAGCAGGGTGTGATCATCCCGCGCGCCAACGTTGCCACGCTGATGCTCGACGAACGCGTGCTGCAGGCAGTGGAGAACGGCGTGTTCCACGTGTATGCGGTCAGCCAGGCAGACGAGGCTCTTAGCCTGCTGGTGGGCGAGGAGGCCGGGGCGCCCGACGAAAAAGGCCAGTTCACCGAAGGCAGTGTCAATGCGCGCGTGGTCGAACGGCTGCGGGAGATCGCCGAGATGATCAGCGAGGAAGACATCGAGAAGGCAGAAAAAGAACGCCTCGAAGAGGTGATCGCCCAAGCCAAGTCGGCTTGAGTCAATAAACCGGCGCTGGCGGCCATGTGCTACCGTTCGGCGCCGGTTTTCCATCTTTTCTCGCTGTTCCTCTATGCTGGAACTTAGGGACAGCATCAAGGTTCAGGATGGAAACGGCCTGGTGTTCAGGCCGATCTCGGCTCTAGGGGGACGCGGCCATGCGCAACCTCAGCCTCACTCGCCAGTGCCTGGGCCTGGTGACCCGAATTGAATGCAGCATTCGCCCGCTGGCCGGCGATACTGGTATGTGGACGTTGCTGTTCGCTGCCGGCATGGCCGGCGAGCAACCGTCGGCCATCAAGGCCCAGGGGCCGTTTCACGGGCCTGTGGTGGCAGAATCGGTGTTGAACGCCATTGTCGACAGCCTGACCTTGCACGGTTACCAGTTGAGCGAAGACCCGCAGATCTGGTGCCTGCATCTTCAGGCGCAGTTGCGGCGGATCAATGGCGAACGGTGCAGGAACCTGGGTGATTACCAGTTTCATCCTGAGAGTTGAGGCAAGGGCCTGGGCTTTTGCTGGAACAGGTGGCTGGCTATACTCGCCGTCGTTTTTCCAGTCACCTACGAGCCCCAACCCTCCATGGAACGTATTCTTGAAAATGCGATGTATGCCTCTCGCTGGCTGCTCGCTCCCATTTACTTCGGCCTGTCCCTGGGCCTGCTGGCGCTGGCGCTGAAGTTTTTCCAGGAAGTGGTTCACGTCCTGCCCAATGTCTTCGCCCTTAGCGAAGCCGACCTGATCCTGGTGATTCTGTCGCTGATCGACATGTCGCTGGTAGGCGGCCTGCTGGTGATGGTGATGATTTCCGGCTACGAGAACTTCGTCTCGCAGCTGGACATCGATGAGAGCAAGGAAAAGCTCAACTGGCTGGGCAAGATGGACTCCTCGTCGCTGAAGATGAAGGTCGCCGCCTCGATCGTGGCCATCTCGTCCATCCACCTGCTGCGAGTGTTCATGGACGCCCAGAACATCTCCACCGAATACCTGATGTGGTATGTGATCATTCACATGACCTTCGTGCTGTCGGCGTTCTGCATGGGTTACCTGGACAAGCTCACCAAGCACTGAGCCGCTTGCCGCTGGCAGCCAGCAGTGTGCTAGGCTGCTGGCCCTTTTCACCAAGGGCGCGGCTTCGCTGCGCCCTGCTGCGGAGCATGACAATGTCCGACCTCAACCTGTCTACCGACGAAACCCGCGTCAGCTACGGCATCGGCCGTCAGCTGGGTGGCCAGCTGCGTGACAACCCGCCACCGGGCGTCAGCCTGGAAGCCATCCTGGCCGGCCTGACCGACGCGTTCAACGGTGCAGACAGCCGCGTTAGCGAAGCCGATCTGTCGGCCAGCTTCAAGGTTATCCGCGAAGTGATGCAGGCCGAAGCGGCTGCCAAGGCTGAAGCCGCTGCTGGCGCTGGCAAGCAGTTCCTGGCCGACAATGCCAAACGTGATGGCATCACCACCCTGGCCTCTGGCCTGCAGTTCGAAGTGCTCACCGCAGGTGAAGGCGCCAAGCCGTCCCGCGAAGACAGCGTGCGCACCCACTACCATGGCACCCTGATCGACGGCACCGTGTTCGATAGCTCGTACGATCGTGGCCAGCCGGCTGAGTTCCCGGTGGGTGGTGTGATTGCTGGCTGGACCGAAGCCTTGCAACTGATGAATGCCGGCAGCAAATGGCGCCTGTATGTACCGAGCGAGCTGGCCTACGGCGCGCAAGGTGTGGGCAGCATCCCGCCGCACAGCGTACTGGTGTTCGACGTCGAGCTGCTGGACGTTCTGTAATGCCCTGAGGGCCGCATTTGTGGGAGCGGGTTCACCCGCGAAGCAGGCAGCGCGGTGCATGGCACCGGCTTCGCCGGTATTCGCGGGTAAACCCGCTCCCACAGCGGTTGCGCCAACGCTCAGATTGTGTGGGCGACAGTGGCTCCACAGAGGTCAATTCCAGTCTGTTCCGCCTGGGCGCAAGGCCCGTGCATAACAGAACAGAAACAGGTTGCGCACCAGCTCCTTCAATACCCCGGGCTCGCTCGAGTTCAGGCCATTCATGTCCAGGTCGCCCTGGTCACGCAATTCGTCCAGTGCTTCTTCCTCGAGCACCGCGCACACCTCACCGGTTTCCCGATGAAGGATGCGCAGGTAGGGGTGAGGGCGGTCCAGCCAGGCGTCTATCAGATAAGTCATGACCATTCTCCTTGGATAGCTTTCCAATGAGAATAATTCTTATTATCAAAATAGCAAGAACCAATTGGCGGATTCTTGTGAAATCAGACCTTGCGCACGAACTCGGACTTCAGCTTCATGGCGCCGATGCCGTCGATCTTGCAGTCGATATCATGGTCGCCGTCGCACAGGCGAATGTTCTTGACCTTGGTGCCGACCTTGACCACCAGGGAGGAACCCTTGACCTTGAGGTCTTTGATGACGGTGACGGTATCACCATCCTGCAGGATGTTGCCCACCGAATCCTTTTTCACCACCTCGTCGCTGGCCGCCTCGGCGTCGCCGCTGGTCGACCACTCGTGGGCGCACTCTGGGCAGATCAGCTGAGTGCCATCCTCGTAGGTGTATTCGGAGTTGCATTTCGGGCAGGGTGGCAAAGTACTCACTTCGGTTCCTCTAACAGGCGGGTGTTTAAAAACCCACATTGTAGAAGGTATTGCTGCAGAAGTGATTTTGTCCGGACAAATGCAGGCGTGGGCAAGCCTACTCCCACAACAGCACCGATGCAGGAGCGGGGTTGCCCGCAATAGAGGCGCTGCGGCCTGTCAGTGAGTGCGCGCCACCGCGAACTCGCTCAGCTCCACCAGTGCGTCCCGGTACTCGCTGGCCGGCAGTACTTCGAGGCATTCGATGGCGCGTTTCACGTAGCTGCGCGCCATTTCAGCGGTGTATTTGAGGGCGCCGGATGCCTCCACCGCTGCGCGGATCTGCTCGAGGTCTTCCAGGCCGCCTTTCTGGATAGCCTTGCGCACCAGCGCAGCCTGCTCGGCGGTGCCTTCGCGCATGGTGTAGATCAGCGGCAGGGTCGGCTTGCCTTCGGCCAGGTCGTCGCCCACGTTCTTGCCCAGGGCCTCTGCATCGCCTTCGTAGTCGAGCAGGTCGTCCACCAGCTGGAAGGCCACGCCCAGGTGGTCACCGAAGGTGCGCAGCGCCTCGCGCTGGGCGTCGGTGGCCTGGGCCAGCGCGGCGGCGCTGTGGGTGGACGCTTCGAACAGCATGGCGGTCTTGCCACGGATGACGTCCATGTAGACGTCCTCGGTGGTGCTGGCATCGCGCACCCGCGACAGCTGCAGCACTTCGCCTTCGGCGATCACGCGGGTGGCCTTGGACAGGATCTGCATCACCGGCATGGCGTTCAGCTCGACCATCATTTCGAACGAGCGGGAATAAAGGAAGTCGCCTACCAGCACGCTGGGGGCGTTACCCCACAGTGCATTGGCCGTGGAGCGACCGCGGCGCATGCCGGACATGTCGACCACATCGTCGTGCAGCAGGGTGGCGGTGTGCAGGAATTCGATGGTGGCGGCCAGCAGGCGCAGGTCGTCGCCCCGGTGCCCAAGGGCCTTGCCACACAGCAGCACCAGCAGCGGGCGCAGACGCTTGCCACCGGCGGACGTGATATAGTCGCCGATCTTCGATACCAACGGCACGCGCGAGGTCAGCTGCTTCTTGATGATCTCGTCGACGGCGCTGAAATCGTCAGCCACCGCACGGTAGAAGGTTTGGGGTTGCATCGGCTGCTCCAGTGAGGTTGCGCGGCATGCTAGGTTGCGGGTCCCGGTGTGTCAAGGCACGGTGCCAGTCGGCCGGGGGCGGTACTTGCAAGCAAAACCCGGGTTGCGTACAATCGCGCACCCTAACTTCCTGGGCAGCACCTGCCTTACGCAATTGCGCCGGGCCGTTCCAGCCCTGTGCAGCCATGCCAGCCAATACTCATCATATAAAGCGCTGGGTGAGCAGGATTATCGGAGAAATACCATGTCTTACGCAGTAATCGTTACCGGCGGCAAGCAGTACAAAGTCGCTGAAGGTGAATTCCTCAAGATCGAAAAACTGGAAGTCGCCACTGGCGAATCCGTGACCTTCGATCGCGTCCTGCTGGTCGCCAACGGTGAAGAAGTCACCATCGGTGCTCCAGTTGTTGCTGGCGCTAAAGTAGTGGCCGAAGTCGTTTCGCAAGGCCGCCACGACAAGGTTCGCATCATCAAGTTCCGTCGTCGTAAGCACCACATGAAGCGTATGGGCCACCGCCAGTGGTTCACCGAGATCAAAATCACCGGCATCCAGGCTTAATCCCCTAGATCCCCTGAATTTATTTGGAGAATTGAACCATGGCTCACAAGAAGGCTGGTGGTAGTACTCGTAACGGTCGCGACTCAGAATCGAAACGCCTTGGCGTGAAGATGTATGGCGGCCAGGTTATCAAGCCCGGCAACATCATCGTCCGTCAGCGCGGCACCGAATTCCACGCTGGCTACGGCGTTGGCATGGGCAAGGACCACACCTTGTTCGCCAAGATCGAAGGCGTGATCAAGTTCGAGAAGAAAGGCGAGTTCATGCGCCGTTACGTGAGCATCGTCGCCGCTTAATCGCGACGTCGCTCCAGAAGCCCCGTCATGCGACGGGGCTTTTTCGTTTGTGGTGAGCCTCTTGCAAAGCTGTTTGTCTGGGTTGCCGGCGTTGGTTTCTACGGTCGTACGGGGCCGCCGCGCTCATTTTTGCAAGAGCCTCATGTTTTTGAGTCATTCAACTCGTCTAGCGACGAGAGGCGGTTTTAATGAAGTTTGTTGACGAAGTATCCATTCGGGTCAAGGCCGGCGACGGCGGCAACGGTTGCATGAGCTTCCGTCGCGAAAAATTCATCGAGAACGGTGGCCCCAACGGTGGTGACGGCGGTGACGGCGGCTCGGTGTACATGGTTGCCGACGAAAACCTCAACACCCTGGTCGACTATCGCTACACCCGTCACCACGAAGCCCAGCGCGGCTCCAATGGCGGCAGCACCGATTGCACCGGCAAGAAGGGTGAAGACCTGTTCCTGCGCGTGCCGGTGGGCACCACCGTGATCGACGCTTCCACCCAGGAGGTGATTGGTGACCTGGTTACCCCAGGCCAGAAACTGATGGTCGCCCAGGGCGGCTGGCACGGCCTGGGCAACACCCGCTTCAAGTCCAGCACCAACCGTGCGCCGCGCCAGACCACCCCAGGCAAGCCGGGCGACCAGCGCGACCTGAAGATGGAAATGAAAGTGCTCGCCGACGTCGGCCTGCTGGGCTTGCCCAACGCTGGCAAGAGCACCTTCATCCGCTCGGTATCGGCCGCCAAGCCGAAAGTGGCCGACTACCCGTTCACCACCCTGGTGCCAAACCTGGGTGTGGTCAGTGTCGACCGCTGGAAGAGCTTCGTCATCGCCGACATCCCCGGCCTGATCGAAGGCGCTTCCGAGGGGGCTGGCCTGGGTATTCGCTTCCTCAAGCACCTGGCGCGCACCCGTGTGCTGCTGCACCTGGTCGACATCGCGCCGCTGGACGAAAGCAGCCCGGCCGATGCCGCAGAAGTCATCGTCAACGAGTTGACCCGCTTCAGCCCGTCGCTGGCCGAACGTGAGCGTTGGCTGGTGCTGAACAAGTCGGACATGGTCATGGACGACGAGCGCGACGAACGTGTGCAGGAAGTGATCGACCGCCTGCAGTGGGAAGGCCCGGTCTACGTGATCTCGGCCATCTCCAAGCAAGGCACCGACAAGCTCAGCCACGACCTGATGCGCTACCTCGAAGACCGCGCCGACCGCCTGGCCAACGACCCGGCTTACGCCGAAGAACTGGCCGACCTCGACCAGCGCATCGAAGACGAAGCCCGTGCCCAGTTGCAGGCCCTGGACGATGCCCGCACCTTGCGCCGCACTGGCGTGAAGAGCGTGCACGACATCGGCGACGACGACGGCTGGGACGATGATTTCGAGGACGACGAAGACGGCCCGGAAATCATTTACGTGCGCGACTGACCGGTTGCAGTACACTAAACGCCGCTCTCTGGAGCGGCGTTTTTGTATCCACGGTATCTACAGATTCGACATAGGTTGGAAGAAGATGCGAAGCAAGGTGACGGGCGCCAGGCGCTGGGTCGTGAAGATTGGCAGTGCGCTGCTGACCGCCGATGGCAAAGGCCTCGACCGCGGTGCCATGGCCGTGTGGGTCGAGCAGATGGTCGCGCTGCGCGAGGCAGGGGTTGAGCTGGTACTGGTCTCTTCCGGGGCCGTGGCGGCTGGCATGAGCCAGCTGGGCTGGACGTCGCGACCGAGTGCGATGAACGAACTGCAGGCCGCCGCTTCCATTGGCCAGATGCGCTTGGTGCAGGCCTGGGAGTCCAGCTTCGGCGAGCATGGCAAGCACACCGCACAGATCCTGCTGACCCATGACGACCTGTCCGACCGCAAGCGTTACCTGAACGCCCGCAGCACCCTGCGCACCCTGGTTGAGCTGGGCGTGGTGCCGGTGATCAACGAGAACGACACCGTCGTCACCGACGAAATCCGCTTTGGCGACAACGATACCTTGGCGGCGCTGGTGGCCAACCTGGTAGAGGCTGACCTGCTGGTGATCCTTACCGACCGTGACGGCATGTTCGACGCCGACCCGCGCAACAACCCAAATGCCCAGCTGATCAGCGAAGCCCGCGCCGATGACCCGGCGCTGGATGCGGTGGCGGGTGGAACCGGCGGTGCCCTAGGCCGTGGCGGCATGCAGACCAAGCTGCGCGCAGCGCGCCTGGCGGCGCGTTCCGGGGCCCATACCATCATCATCGGTGGGCGCATCGAGCGTGTGCTCGACCGCCTCAAGTCCGGCGAGCAGCTGGGTACACTGTTGTCGCCCGAGCGTGGCATGCTGGCCGCCCGCAAGCAGTGGCTGGCGGGGCATTTGCAAACCCGTGGCACCCTGGTGCTGGATGCCGGTGCCGTGCAGGCCCTGCGCCAGGCCAACAAGAGCCTGCTGCCGGTAGGCGTCAAGACCGTGCAGGGCAGCTTCCGCCGCGGCGAAATGGTGGTGTGCGTGGGCCCCGATGGCCTGGAGGTCGCACGCGGCCTGGCCAACTACAGTGCCCTGGAAGCGCAGAAAATTATTGGCCAGCCGTCCGATGCCATCGAGACGATACTGGGTTACAGCGCCGAGCCTGAGCTGGTGCATCGCGACAATCTGGTACTGGTATGACTATGCTGAAAAAGATTTTTGCCGTGGCGGCGCTGGCGCTGCCCATGCTGGCCGGCGCCGAGGAAATCGGCCAGGTATCCACTGTCTTCAAGTTCCTGGGGCCGAACGACCGCATTGTGGTCGAAGCGTTTGACGACCCCAAGGTCGAGGGCGTGACCTGCTACCTGTCTCGAGCCAAGACCGGCGGGGTGAAAGGTGGGCTGGGGTTGGCCGAGGACCGTGCGGAAGCGTCGATTGCCTGCCGTCAGGTTGGGCCGATCAGCTTCAAGGGCGACCTGAAGGATGGCGACGTGGTGTTCAAGGAGCGCACCTCGCTGGTGTTCAAGACCATGCAGGTGGTGCGCTTCCTGGACAAGAAGCGCAACACGCTGGTGTACCTGGTATACAGCGACCGCATTGTGGAAGGCAGCCCGCAAAACGCCGTGACCGCGATCCCGATTCTGCCTTGGGCACAGCAGTAACCCTGTAGCAGCACTAACCCTGCTGCTACAACATCAATCCTGTGGGAACAACTGTATTCCACAAAATCTGAATGCTGGCGCAATCCACCGTGTGGGAACGGCTTCAGCCGCGAACACCGGCGAAGCCGGTGCCATACACCGCGCTGCCTGCTTCGCGGGTGAACCCGCTCCCACAGGGAGTGGGGTTTGCTGGTTAAATCATCGCCCAGCGCGATAGCGTAGAAGCAACTGTGTGCCAAAAATCTGAATGCTGGCGCGATCCTTGTGGGAGCGGGTTCACCCGCGAATAATTGCAGCAGTGCATTATTCGCAGGTAACCCAACCCCCCAAGGTGTACCGTCAGGCCAACTCTTCGGCCTGCCCCTCGCGCACAACCGCCTTCACCTCGTCCAGCCGGCTGATGTACTTCCAGTCCGCCTCGTCGATGTAGATGCCATTGGGGCCGCTGCCCCCTTCCAGGTCAATCGCCACCCGTGCCGACACCTGCGGTTTCACGCTCGCCAGAATCGGCACGAAGCCCAGTTGCAGGCTGGTTTCCAGCAAGGCTGCCTGGTTGCGTTCATCGATGTCGGCAGCTTCGTCCAGGTAGTACGGCAGACGAATGCGGCCGGCCAGGTCGCGGTCCATCAGGTGCAGCAACAGGTACATGTTGGTCAGCGCCTTGATGGTCATGGTGGTGCCGTTGGACGCCGCGCCGTCGATGTCAGCGTGGATCACCGGCTGGCCATTGACCTTGGTGATCTCGAACGCCAGTTCGAACAGGTCCTTGAGCCCCAGTTGGTTGTGGTTGGCCGCCACCAGCCGCGCCAGGTATTCCTTGGCCTCTTCGTTCTTGTTGTCCTGCTCGGCGCTTTGCGTCAGGTCGAACACCGAGAGGGTCTCGCCTTCTTCGTACTGGCCGGCGCTGTGGATGATCTGGTCGATGTGCTTGAGGGCCTCCTTGTTGGGCGCCAGCACCACCCGGAAGCTTTCCAGGTTGGACACCTGGCGCCGGTTGATCTCGCGGTTGAACAAGGCCAGCTGGTGTTCCAGGCTGTCGTAGTCGCTGCGGATGTTGCGCAAGGTGCGGGCGATATCGGTAACCGCTGCGCGGCGAGCCTTGGCCAGGGTCAGCGCCTCGTCGGTGCGGTGGGCATAGGCGTTCACCAGCAGTTGCAGGCGGCGCTCCATGTCGTCCTCGCTGTCGAACTTGGCCACGCCCTTCAGGCGTACCTGGGCGTACAGCGCCTCGATCTGGTTGTCCACACGCTGTAAAGCCTGCCAGCTGTCCTGGTAGTCGTTGAGCAGCGGCAGCAGGTTGTCCATCGAGTCATCGACGGCTTCCATGAACGGCGTGCCGTAGGGCAGGTCGGCAGGCAGCAGCTGGCGGCGGCGCAGGGCGTCGTCGAGCGTGCGTTGCTGGGACTCCAGGTCGCCGATCTGGCGGCCGACCAGCTGCAGCTTGGCCGACAGCTGCTGGACGCGCTCGGTGAAGGCGTCGCTGGAGCGCTTGAGCTCATCCTGGGCGGCCTCCAGTTGCGACAGCTGCTCCAGCTTCTCGGGTTCCTCGGCGGCCAGGGTCTGGCTGCGGCGGAAGTCTTCCAGCGCCTTCTGGGCGTCGAGCACCTGCTGGTACAGGGCTTCTGTCTGCGCCTTGGAGGCGGAGCGGTCGGCGCTGACGGCCTGCTGGGTTTTCAGCTGCCGCAGCTCCTTGTCCAGGCGCTCTTTCTGGTCGCGCAATGCAGCGCGGTCGGCCAACGCCTGAAGCGCAGGCGGGTCGATGTGGGTGAGGTCGATGGAAAGGCCCGGGGCCTCGAAGCGCTCGCCCTTGAAACCGTCGAGTACCGCTTCCAGCGATTTGACCCACAGGTCGCTGTCGTCCAGCTCGATGCCGCGCTCGCCCAGCGGCAGGCTGAACAGGGCGCCGTTGAACAGGCGCATCAGGCGGTCGACGTCCTGCTGCGAAAACTCTTCGCGCAGGCGGGCATAGCTGTTGTTGTCGGCGTGGTCCAGCTGTTGCCTGACTTGTTTCAGGCGTTTTTCCAGGTCGCGTACGCGCTCGTCCAGGTCTTCGGCACTGAACTGGCGAGACTGGGCCAGGGCTCCGGCCAGCTCGTCGTGGGCGTCCTTGGCCGCCAGCAGTTGCTGTTCCAGCACCTTGACGTCGTCGACCAGGGCAAAGCGGTGGCGCAGCACCGACAGCTCACCCAGCCAGCGCTGGATGCCGGTGATTTCCCGCTCCAGGCGCATCAGCTCCTGGGTGCCGCCGCGCTGGTCGTTCTGCAGGCGGTCCTGCTCGCCGCGGTAGTGCTCGGCCTGGATGACCAGCTCTTCCTTGCGCGCCATGGCGTATTCCTGCCAGGTGCCCAGCAGGGTGTCGAGCACCGGCGAAATGCGGTGCAGCTTGCCGCGCAGGATGTCGCGCTGGGCCACGCCACCGGCCAGGGCTTCCACCAGGGGGCCGGCAGCGACCAGGGCGTTGTAGTCCTGCTCCATGCGGCGCACGTCGCGGAAGGCTTCCTCGCACGCGGCAATGTAGTCAACGCTGCCGGAGCGCAGGCTGTGTTCGAAGGCATCCAGGAACAGCTGCTTGAGCTTGGCGGCGGTAATCTCGCGCATGTGCAGCAGGTTGATGAACAGGGCGCGGAACGTTTTCAGGCTCTGCTCGCTGGTGGAGCGCAGCGGGATCAGGGTGAGGTCCAGCGGTATCGAGGTGTGGCCGCCGACCAGCAGCCGGCGCAGCTCGTCGGGCTTCACCTCGTAGGCCTTGATGCCCAAGCGTTCAAGGTTGGTGAACAGCTCTTTCTGGCGCAGGCAGGTGTCGTTCTTCTGGTAGTAGGCCAGGTCCAGCTCGCCTTTGTAGGCGAAGAACTGGTGACCGAAGCCGCCGCCCGGGCCACGGCCGACCACGCCGATCACGTGGGTGCCGTGGGGCAGGCTCAGCTCGCAAAGAATGTACGAGGTGTCGCTGGCGAAGTAGAAGCGGCGCGACTGCTCAAGGCTGTACTTGCCGAAGCTCATGTCCGACATGCGCGCCAGAATGGGGAACTGCAGGGCGTTGATCGACGCCGACTTGCCCAGGTTGTTGGCGCCATACACCGACAGCGGGTGTTCCAGCGGGAACAGGCCGAGGCTGTAGCCCGCCGTGTTGAGCAGTGCGAAGCGGCGGATACCGTAGCGTTCCTGGCTCATGCGTCAATCTCCTGTTGCTCTTCGCGAATGGCCCGCGCCAAGGCCTGCTCCTCGCTCTCTTCGCCCTCGAAGGGGCTGAGGTCCAGCGGGTCGTCGGTGCGGTTGAGTGCTTCGGGGCTTTCTTCCTCGACCAGGGTCGGGGTGGGCAGGGGCAGGTCGCTGTGCAGGGTGGCTGCCAGGTCACGGTCCTGCTGCACGGCCAGGCACACATCGAGAAAACGGTGCATGGGTGGCAGAAAGCGGTAGATGCCGCCTTCTTCGTGGGCAAAGCCGAGCTGGGTCATGCGCCGCAGGATCTTCTCCTCCAGCTCGTCCACCGTCTGTACTTCGGCCTGCAGAAACAGGTCGCGGTACTTGTCCAGCAGCGAGGGCAGTTCGTCACGGCCTAGGCTGCCGCCGTCCAGCACGGCCATCGGGTCGCGGCCTTGGTCGGCCAGGTGCTCGACCAGGATGAAGGTGAACAGCGACAGGCGCTGGGCAGTCTTGTTCACCTGCGCCGCGGCCATGTCCGGCACGAAGTAGTAGAAGCCGCGGGTATCGCACACCAGCTCGAAGCCCAGGGCCTTGAACAGGGTGCGGTACTGGTCCTGGAAGTTCGACAATTGGGCGTACAGCTCGGGGTCGCGGCGGCTGACGTGAAAACCTTTGAACAGCTCGCGGAAGATCGGCGCGAGCTGGGACAGTTCGGAAAGATCAAGATGCATGGGCTGGGCTCGCGTTGGTGTCGGTAAGCGCTGTGGTGGCGTCTTCGCGGCTGGAGGTCAGGGCGAACGAGCGCAGGCTGACCCGGTGTTCCTGGGTGGTGTAGTCACGGCGGTCCAGGCGTTGGCGCCTGAAGCGCTTTTCCCGCGAGAGGCGCGAGAACCAGTACAGCAGCTCGTCGGTTGCGCCCTCGGGCTCCTGCTCCAGCAGCCACACCATCAGGTCGGGCAGTGGTAGCGCCTGTTCGCAGCGATCGGTCATTTCCTTGACCGTACGCGGTGCACGGGGCAGGGCGCCGGAGGAAGGCTTGTGGGCCTTGGGGAAACGCGCCGGTTTGGGCTCGAAGCGGGCCAGGGCATACACATAGGCCTCCACCTGGTTGGCACTGCCCAGGAAGGTGCTCTGCGGCCGGGTGAACAGTGGCATGGCAGCCTGCGGCAGGGCGTCCAGGCCCTTGCGGCGGATCACCGAGAGTGCCAGTGCCGCGCCCCGGGTCACGGCGTTGTGCCGGCGCGCCTCTTCACGCAGCGGCAGCAGCAGCTCGCGGGCGTGGCGCAGGGTGAGCTGGGCGCTGGTTTGCATTTCCAGGATGCGCGCGTGGGTGCGCAGCAGCATGTCGTCGTCAACCAGGTGCCCCAGGCGCGCCTGTTCGCCCAGCAGCTTCAGCAGCACGGTTTCTACCTTGCGCACGCCCTGCTCGAAGGCGCCGTCGGCGTTCACCAGCTGGATCATGGGCTCGACGTATTCGTCCCAGGTAGCCAGTACTTCGGCGTAGCGCTGACGCAGGGGGATCTGGCGGTTGCTGGTTTTGGCCCGCTCGGCCACGGCCACCAGGGCCTGCTCGTCATTGTCGAGCTTCTTCAGCACATCGCGCACGCGCATGTCGAGCAGGCGCAGCTGGCGCGCCAGGTCGTCGCTGTCACGGTTGTCGAAGGCATCCTGGATATGCCCGGCCAGGCGCTCCAGGTGGCGCAGGTAGGCTTCGATTTCCAGGCACAGGCCCAGCCGGTGCTCGCGGCGCAGGTAAGCCAGGAAGTCGTGGATCTGGGCGTTGAGCTCGAAGCGGTTGGGGCTCTTGGCCACCGGCACCAGAATATCCAGGCGGATCCACACATCGAGCAGCTGGGTGATGTCCTGCGGGGTGCTTTCGACCTGCTGGCGGGCCACGTGGTGGCGCAGCTCCACCAGGCTCAGGGTGCCCTGGTCGAAGCGCTCGCACAGCGGCTCGATCAAGGCCCAGTGTTCGGCTAGGGCGCGCAGGACGCGCTTGGGTTCGATCATTGGCTTGGGCTCGTTGCCAAGAAAAAGGGGGCGATTGTACTGCATCCGGGGCCTGGGGTTTTACCCCTTGGTCTGTAATGGGGTGTGTATGTCTCGGTTTTAGTGGCGCCTGGCAGATCGGGCGGCGCGCGGTCTGATGGGCGCTGCAAAAACGACGGCGTACACGTTAGAATGCGCAACCGCCTTCACCCCTCGGATACCCGCCCTTGCTCACCGAACCCCGTCGTCGCGCCTACCTTTCCGCCATGCAAGTGGTGCATTGGTTGCCGCGCGCCGAACTGCCGTTCGCTGCGCCGTCGCGGCCCGAACTGTTGCTGCCGGTCATGCCGGTCGAAGACACCAACTTCGACGCAAGGCCGGCCCAACCTGGCGAGCAGGCACCTGTCATCGCCCAGGCCCGCGTTGCCGAGCGGCCAAAAATAGAGGTTCCGCGCCCGGGCACCAGCAAGCCCGCCGCCAAGCCCAGCGAGCCCGAGGCGCAACCCGCAGCGCCCCGCGCCGCCCCTGTGCCGCCACCGCGCTTCTCGCTGCAGTTGCTGCGCGCCGGCAGTTGCCTGCTGCTGGTTGAGCTTGCTACCGGGCAGCCTTTCCAGAGCCGCGACCCCTCCTACCTGCTGCTCAAGGACATGCTGCGCGCAGCTGGCCTGCCCGATGCTCCGCAGATCATCGGCGAGCCAGTACGCTGGCCGCTGCTGGTGCGCGGCAACATGGACCAGGGCCCCGAAGCCGCACGGGATTTCGTCCAGAGCTTCGTCCAGGCGCGGCTGGAAGACGCCCCCTGCACCTGCCTGTGGCTGGTCGGGCTGCCCGCGCTGCGTTTTGCCGCCAATGCCGACGAGCAGGCGTATTACCAAACCCTCCCGCTCGGCGGCCTGGGCGATGCCTGGGCCTTGCCGGGCCTTGAACTGTTGATGGACGAGCCGCAGCGCAAGGCGGACGTCTGGAAAGCCATGCGCCAGCTGATGGCGCGCTGGAAGCACGTTGAATGAGTGACTCGATCAGTTTCCGCCCCATGACCGAGGCGGATCTGGATGCCGTGCTGAAAATCGAATACGCCGCATTCAGCCACCCCTGGACCCGGGGGATTTTTCTGGATGCGCTCAAATCGTATGAAGTGTGGCTGATGTTCGACGGCCAGCAGCAGGTAGGTCATGGCGTGATCAACGTGATCATCGACGAAGCGCACCTGCTCAACATCACCGTCAAGCCGGAAAACCAGGGCCGGGGCCTGGGCTTGCGGCTGCTTGAACACCTGATGGCCCGCGCCTACCAGCTCAACGGCCGGGAGTGTTTCCTGGAGGTACGCGCCAGCAACCCGGCCTATCGCTTGTACGAGCGCTTCGGTTTCAACGAAATCGGCCGCCGGCGCGACTACTATCCAGTGGCGGGCGGTCGTGAAGATGCCCTGGTGATGGCCTGCACGCTGCTCGAAGACTGAGCCCGCGCCGGCCACTGTTGCAGGCAGGGGAGGGCGGAGTGAACATACGGTTGCTGATGGTGGGCCTGCTGGCGGCGAGTGCAGCCCAGGCTGATACACGGGATGTGTGGATGTTCGCCCAGTGGGCGGGCGACCACCCGACGCGACCGTTTCGGGAAATGCTGGTAGATGCCCGCCTTTATGGGGTGGTGCCCATTCACCAGTTGCTGCGTTCTGCTTCCGACTGGCAGCCCTGCCGCGCCGCGCCCTTTGCCGTACCCCCTCCAGGCAACTGGCCTGCAGTGCGTTCAACCCTCTCCCTGCTCAAGGCCCTGAATGGTCAAGGCATCCTGCCGGCCTTCGAAGTGGTATCGGCCTATCGCGACCCAGGCCTGAACCGCTGTGCCGGCGGTGCTCCTGGCAGTGCTCACACCCGGGCCTTTGCGGTGGATATTCTGCTGCCGCCCGCGGCCAACCCCGGCCCGCTGTGCCAGTTCTGGCAGCGGCACGGTCAGGTGTGGAACATGGGCCTGGGCCGCTACCCAAGCGGGCGCATTCACCTGGACACAGCCGGCTACCGCACCTGGGGTGGGGACGGCAGTGCGGGTTCGTCGTTTTGCACCAGGCCCAGGTGAGCCAGGCAACCCCGGCATTGCTCGGTCACCCATTGGGCGAAGCGCTGGCGTTTACCGCCGTCATCGAGGCGGTGGTTGCTCAGCAGGTAATAGGCAGAGCCGTCCGGCACAAAGCCAAACGGTGACTGCAACTGCCCGCTGTCCAGTTCGTCACGCACCATCAATGCCGAGGCCATGGCCATGCCCAGCCCGGCACCCGCTGCCTGAATCGACAGGTAGAAATGCTCGAAATCGCCGCGTTCGCCGGGGCAGGGCGGTTGGCCGTTCAGGTGCAGCCAGGTAGCCCAGGCGTCGGGGCGTGTGGCGCTGTGCAGCAGGCGCTGGCCTTCCAGCTTAAACGGCGCGCCAGGGCGGCACACCGGGCCGATCCACTCATCGCAGATTTTTTGCTGGTACAGATGGCTGGGCCAGCGGAAGTCGTCGCGGCGGATCGCAAGGTCGACGCCGGTTCGTGCGAAGTCCAGCGGCCCACCAGCAGCCACCAGTTGCAGCTGCAAGTCTGGATGGGCCGCGTGCAGGCGGGGCAGCCGAGGGATCAGCCAGCGCATGGCGATAGTCGGCTCGCAGGACACGACCAACGTGACATCGTCGTGGCGGGTGAGCTGCTGCACGGCGGTTTCCAGCTGCTCGAAGACCGCCCGGGTAGTGGCGTGCAGGGCGCGGCCTGCCGGGGTCAGGAAAATCGCCCGGTTGCGGCGCTCGAACAGCGTTATGCCCAGGCTTTCCTCCAGCAGGCGTACCTGGCGGCTGACGGCGCCGTGGGTAACGTGCAGTTGTTCGGCTGCGCGCACGAAGTTCTGCGTGCGGGCCGCGATGTCGAAATAGCGCAGGGTGTTGAGGGGAGGCAGGTTCATGGCGTTGGTGCTTTAAACAAGAAATCTGTGACTTAAACTAGCAGATAACCTCAACTATAAATCGATTTTCCCCAGCCCCGGAGCCCCCGAAAATAGCGCCGTCAGTGCATTTTTGTCACTCATCTGGAGGGCTCCCATGACCGAACTCTTCGCCGTCGCCCTGTTCACCCTGCTTGCCGTCGTCAGCCCCGGGGCTGATTTCGCCATGGTCACCCGCAGCAGCTATGCCCAGGGCCGGATGGCCGGGCTGGCGGCGGCAATGGGCATTGCGCTGGGGGTGCAGGTGCACGTGCTGTATACCGTCTTCGGTATCGCAGTGCTCATCAGCCAAAGCCCCACCCTGTTTCTGATCATGAAGGCGCTGGGCGCCGGCTACCTGATCTACCTGGGTTACCGGTCATTCACCAACATACAACGCATCAACCTCGACCAACCTGCCGCCACGGCCGGCAGCCTGTTGCAGGCGCTGCGCACAGGTTTCCTCACTAACTGCCTCAACCCCAAAACCATGCTGTTCGTGATCAGTGCCTTCAGCCAGGTTGTACAACCGGGCAGCCCACTGTGGCTGAACTTCGCCTACGGCGCCTTCATGTCGGTGGCGCATTGGGCGTGGTTCAGCCTGGTGGCAGTGTTCTTCTCAAGCCCGGTGCTGCGCAGGGCGATGATCGAGCGGCAACGGATGGCTGACCAGTTGATCGGGGTGGCGCTGATGGGTTTGGGGGTAGCTGTCGCGGTGAGTGGGGTAGCGTTGCCTCAAGCGTGAGCCCTTTGATATGAACTGGACCATGTCATCAGTCATAGGTCTTGCATATGCTTGTTGGATTTGATAGCTTGCATAGGCAAGGCATATGTAGGAGCAAACACTATGCGAACTGTCTCAATTTTCAAAAATGGTAAGAACCAAGCCATTCGCCTACCCACTGACATGGCTTACGACGGTGTTGGTGAGCTGGAGATTACGCGCAGTGGTGACACCATTACCCTGCGCCCCGTTCGCCCCAGTTGGCTTTCCTTGGCGGACCTACCCAAGGCTGACGCGGACTTTCTGCAAGAGCGCCCAAGCGTTATCAGCGATGAAGGCAGGTTCAATCTGTGACCACGTACATGCTGGATACCTGCATTTGCTCATTCATCATGCGCGAGCGGCCGGATTCTGTTCTGCAGCGATTGGCCGCAGAGGTTGCGAGGAATAACCGGATCGTGATTTCTGCGATTACCTATGCCGAGATGCGCTATGGGCAGATCGGCAAGAAGGCATCACCCAAGCACAAGACCCTTGTCGATGAGTTCGTGAAACGGTTGGATGAAGTATTGCCCTGGGGTCAGGCTGCTGTAGACGCAACAGTCCAGGCAAAGCAAGCACTCACCAAAGCCGGCCTGGTGATTGGTGAAAACGACACTGCTATTGCCGGCCATGCGATTGCTTCAGGCTGTGTGCTGGTCACGAATAATGTGCGTGAGTTCAGCCGAGTGCCAGGTCTGTCTTACGAGGACTGGGTCCACTGAAGAGCGATCCGCTGTGCCTGATTGGGCGGGTTGAAGCACAAGGCTGGATCTACGCTATATCGGCAGAAACAAGAAAGCCCGCACAAGGCGGGCTTTTCAGGTTGCTTCGTAAACTGTCATTGACAGGCCGAAGCAGGATTTGGTGGCTACACAGGGACTTGAACCCCGGACCCCAGCATTATGAATGCTATGCTCTAACCAACTGAGCTATGTAGCCGATGGCGCGCATTATTCTCTTGAACGCCCCCCCTGTCAACACTCCTTTTAAAAAAAATTTGCACGCTTTCAAAAACTTAGCAGCCAGTGCCGGTTCAGCGCACTATCAGCCACCCAGGGAGCCCTTGAAGCGTCAGGTGTTGCGGGCCCGCCACTTGGGCCAGGCTTTCTGCCGGGCGATCAAGGTTGAAATCGCCGCTCACCCGCCGTTGCGCCGCTTCCTCATCCAGTAGCCACAGGCGCCGGCCCTGGTAACCCGCGAGGCGCGCCAGCACTTCGTCCAGTGGTGTGTCTTTGGCGACCAGATGGCCGTTGCGCCAGCTGTCGGCGGTTTTCAGGTCAGCTTTCTGTACCTGGCCGATGTGGGTGTCATCGAAGCTCACCCGTTCACCGGCCGCGACCAGGCGTTGATCACCGCCTTGGGTAACCATGGCCTTGCCGTTGAACACCGTCAGCACATCGTGCCCGGCCAAGCGGGCGAGTTGCAGGCGGGTGCCGAGCACTTCCACACGTGCCTGGCCAACCTCCACCTGCATGGCCCGCCCGTCCAGCATCACCTCCAGCAACACCTGGCCCTGCACCAACTGCAATTGACGGGTGCGGCTGCGCAGGTCCACGTTCATCGCTGTGGCGCTGTCCAGGTGCAGGGCAGTGCCATCGGCGAGGCGTGTGCTACGGCGCTCGCCAGCTTCGGTGTGCAATTCGCTGCCAAGGCGCTGTAACAGCGGCCAGTACAGGCATGCAGCAATCGCCAGGCCCAGCAGAAACACCAGCGCCAGCCATTTGCCCAAATGCCCGTGACGCACCTGCACCAGCTGCGGGCGAGGGCGGGCTGCTGGGGGTTGCACGCGTTGCAACACCGCCTGCAACTCGGCATACGCCTGTGCGTTTTGTGGCACCTGGCACCATGCAGCGAAGGCGTGTTGAAGGGTTTGATCGCACCCAGGCTGGCGCAGCAGTGCAAACCATTGCATGGCTTCATCATGTGGGTCGGGCTGCAACTGCTGGGCGGGCATCGGGCGCATGGACAGGGCTGCTCAAGAGAGGGGCGCGGGCGCCCGACGTTGACAGGGGCAAGGGCAAAAGATGCTAATTATATTGAGAACCATTTACAAGTGCGTGGCGACGAGGGGAAAAAAAGATAGCTATGTATCTATTTGTTTCCCGATAATCGGAGCCCAGCATTCCGACGGAGATCCAGGCCATGGCCACCCCCAGCGCCACCCCGGCGTCCACCCCAGCCCCGGCGAGCAACGCCACGCCGCTGGTGATGCGCATCATCGGCTTCTGCGCCCTGGCGCACCTGATCAACGACCTGATCCAGTCGGTGCTGCCGGCCATCTACCCGATGCTCAAGGCCAATTACAACCTGAGCTTCGCCCAGATCGGCATGATTACCCTCACGTTCCAGATCACCGCGTCCCTGCTGCAGCCCTGGGTGGGCTTTTTCACTGACCGCAAACCCAACCCCAACCTGCTGCCCATGGGCACTGTGTGCACGCTGATCGGTATCGTGATGCTGGCATTCGTTGGCAGCTTCCCGATGATTCTGCTGGCCTCTGCTCTGGTGGGCATCGGGTCTTCCACCTTCCACCCGGAAACCTCGCGCATTGCGCGCCTGGCGTCCGGGGGACGGTTTGGCCTGGCCCAGTCGACCTTCCAGGTGGGCGGTAACACAGGCTCTGCCCTGGGCCCGCTGCTGGCTGCCGCGATTGTCATACCCTTCGGGCAGACCCACGTGGCGTGGTTCGGCGTCGCCGCGCTGTTCTTCCTGGGCGTCACCCTGATGCTGCGCCGCTGGTACACCGAGCACCTCAACCAGGCCAAGGCCCGCAAGGCGGTGCAGGCCACCCATGGCATTTCCCGCGGGCGGGTGGTTGCAGCGCTGGTGGTGCTTGGCCTGCTGGTGTTCTCCAAGTACTTCTACATGGCCAGCTTCACCAGCTACTTCACCTTCTACCTGATCGAGAAGTTCGGGGTCTCGGTGGCCAGCTCGCAACTGCACCTGTTCCTGTTCTTGGGCGCAGTGGCGGCGGGTACGTTCTTCGGCGGCCCTATTGGCGACCGCATCGGGCGCAAGGCCGTGATCTGGTTCTCGATCCTGGGCGTGGCGCCGTTCACCCTGGCGCTGCCTTACGCCGACCTGTTCTGGACCACCGTGCTGAGTGTGGTGATTGGCTTTATCCTGGCCTCGGCATTCTCCGCCATCGTGGTCTATGCGCAGGAACTGGTACCCGGCAGTGTGGGCATGATCGCCGGCATCTTCTTCGGCCTGATGTTCGGCTTCGGCGGCATCGGGGCGGCGCTGCTGGGGTATGTGGCTGACCTGCGCGGTATCGAGTATGTGTACGGGCTGTGCTCGTTCCTGCCGCTGTTCGGGGTACTGGCGATCCTGTTGCCCAGCACCGGCAAGCGCTGATGGTAAGGGGGCTGCGTTGCAGCCCCTTCGCTGCGGCAAGGCTTGCGGGCAATTGACGGTATTGCCTGCGGTGGCCTAGAGTGCCGCCTCTTCCTGTCACCTCTGCGTAGTAGCCCTAGCAATGCGCCGTTTCCTGTCCCTGCCCAGCACTCGTCAGCCAGCCCCTGAGGGCCTGCGCCGCGCGTGGCCGAGTGACACGGTGCTCAAGCGCCGGCGCAGCGTGCTGTTTGCCTTCACCTTCTCGCCACACCTGAACTGATCTGCGTTTGCGCATCGCCTGCCGCCTTGGTGGGCGAGCCTGTGTGTGCACGTCTTATCGGTTTGCAAGGAGTGGTACATGAACATGCGTTTGCTGGCGGGCCTGCTGTTCGCCGTTTCGGTGGTGGGTTTCAGCCTGGGGGCCACACTGCCGCTGGTGTCGTTGCGCCTGCATGAGGCCGGGGCCGGCACCCTGGAAATCGGCGTCATTTCGGCCATTCCGGCGGCGGGGATGATGCTCTCGGCGTTTCTGGTCGATGCCTGTTGCCGGCACCTCAGCCGGCGCAACCTTTACCTGCTGTGCTTCAGCCTGTGCACGGCCAGCATCGCCCTGCTCGAGCCTGCGTTCGGCTCGCTGTGGATGCTGGCGCTTCTGCGCCTGGGGCTCGGGCTTGGCATGGGGATCGCCATCATTCTGGGCGAGTCCTGGGTCAACGAGCTGTGCCCCGACCACAACCGCGGCAAGATCATGGCCCTTTACGCCACCAGTTTCACCGGCTTCCAGGTATTGGGCCCGGCCATGCTCGCAGTGCTGGGCGCTGGCAGCCCGTGGATAACCGGTGTGGTCACCGCCTGCTATGGCTTGGCACTGCTGTGCATCCTGTTCACTGTGCCCAATGATTACGTGGCCCATGAAGAGGGCGACAAGAGTTTTGGCCTGGCCGGGTTCTTCCGGGTGGCGCCGGCCTTGTGCGTGGCCGTGCTGTTCTTCTCGTTCTTCGATGCGGTGGTGTTGTCGCTGCTGCCGGTGTATGCCACCAGCCACGGCTTTGCCGTGGGCGTGGCGGCGCTGATGGTGACGGTCGTGTTTGCCGGCGACATGCTGTTCCAGCTGCCACTGGGCTGGCTGGCCGATCGCGTGGAACGTACCGGCCTGCATCTGTTGTGCGGGCTGGTGGCGATGGCCATCGGCATTGGCCTGCCCTGGTTGCTCAACATGGCCTGGCTGCTGTGGCCGTTGTTGGCGCTGCTGGGGGCGGTTGCGGGGGGGATCTACACCCTGGCGCTGGTGCTGATCGGGCAACGGTTCAAGGGGCAGGACCTGGTCACCGCCAATGCCAGCGTCGGGCTGCTGTGGGGGGTAGGCAGCCTGGTGGGGCCGTTGGTCAGTGGTGCGGCCATGGATGTGGCGCCCCATGGCCTGCCCATGGCGCTGGCGTTGATGGCCGGGTTGTTCGTGTGCTTTGCCAGGCAGGCATACCGGCGGGCAGGGCAGGTGTCGGCGGTTGCCGACTGACCTGTCCTAGCCGCACGGCCGCTGCGGTCAGAAGCTTGCGCGCAGGGTCACCGCGACGTTGCGCGGCTCACCCCAGTAGTAGCCGGTTGCGGTGGTGTTGATCTGCCGGTAGTACGCCTTGTCGAACAGGTTGTTGGCGTTGAGCTGCACCGAATAGTTACGGTCGATATCGTATTTGAGCATGGCGTTGTACACCGCATAGCCCGCCTGGGTGGCTTTGGCCTGGCCGCTGCGCGCGTAGATATCGCTCTGCGCCTGTACCCCACCGCCGATGGTCCAGGCATCCAGTGCGCCGGGCAGGCGGTAGTGGGTGAACAGGCGCAGCATGTGCTGCGGGTCGGTGGTGCGGATCGCATTGCCATTGGTGGCAGCGGTGTTCTTCACGTACTCGGTGGTGTTGTAGGTGTAGCCGCCGGTCAACTGCCAGCCCGGCAGGATCTCGCCCGAAACCTCCAGGTCGATGCCTTCGCTGCGGCTCTTGCCCGAGGCGATCTTGCACAGGGCCGTGGTGCTGCACTGGCCTGGGACCGACGTGAGGTCGTCCACCGGGGTGCCCACCTGGTTGATGCGGAAGAACGCCAGGGATGTATTCAAGCGGCCTTCGTAGAATTCACCTTTGATGCCGGTTTCGTAGGCTTCGCCGACCACCGGGTCGAGCACCGAGTTGGTTTTGTCCACCACGGTTTGCGGGTTGAAGATTTCGGTGTAGCTGGCGTAGATGCTGAAATTGTCGTTCAGGTCGTAGATCAGCGCTGCATAGGGCACGATCTTCTGATCGACGCTGAAACGGCCGCTGGCCCCTGTGTTGTTTTCCTGCTCGTAGTCGTACCAGTTGGCCCGCGCGCCAATGATCGCGGTCAGCGGGTCGGCCAGCGAAATGCGCCAGGTGGCATGCGCTGCCTCCTGCGTGGTGCGGGTGCGCACGGGGTGGGCGGTGATGGCAATGTCCGGCTCGGCCAGGCTGGTTTTCGGGTCCCAGTAGCGGATGTCGTACAGCCCGGAGATCACCCGGTTGGTGGCCGAGGCATACGAGTCGTTGCGGATGCGCTCCACGCCCAGCATCAGTTCGTGGCTACGGCCCAGCAGGCTGAAGGGGCCGTTCAAGGTGGCGCTGAGGTTGTTTTGCAGGCTCTCACCGCCATCACCTTCGGTAACCTGGTATTGCATCAGGTAGGGGTTACCGGTTGGGTTGAGCCTGGCTGGGGCACGTTCCATGAAAGTCTGCTTGAAGCCATGGTCGTCCAGTTCGAAATGTGAGCGCAGGGCCATCAGCTTCAGCGTCCAGTCATTGTCGAAGCGGTGTTCCAGCTCGGCGAAGGTATTCAGGTTGCTGCGGTTCCAGCGGTTCCAGTCGGCGCCCAGGTAGGTGCTGCGGCCAAACGGCAACGGCGCGCCCGTGGCATCGGCGGGCAAGTTGCCCCAGGCACCGGTGGCATCCAGCTTGGTCCATTCCAGCCCGGTGGTCAGGGTGGTGCGCTCGTCCAGGTCGAAGGCCAGCGACCCCCCGAACGCCTCCTTGCGCTCGCTGCGCGAATGCTGGAACAGGTCGCGGTCGTCGTGCACGGCGATCACCCGCCCACGTACATTGCCGGTGTCGGTCAGCGGGCCCGAGATATCCGCCACGTAACGCTGGGCGTTCCAGGACCCCAGGGTGGCGGTGCCTGAAGCCTGGAAGCTGTGGGTGGGGCGTTTGCGCACCAGGTTCACCGTGCCGGAAGGGTTACCCGCCCCGCGCAGCATGCCGGTGGCCCCGCGCAGCACTTCAGCACGGTCGATGAAGGCCGCATCGGACTGGATGAACGCGCCGCCGCCGCTGCTTTGCACCACGGTGGCGCCGTCATACTGGATGGCGTCTATCTGGAAGCCACGCGAGTAGTACTGCACCCGCTCGCTGTCGGTGTAGTTCACTACCACACCGGGCGTCTGCTCCAGCAGGCTGGTGAGGTTGGTGATGTTCTGGTCCTCGATGCGCTGGCGCGTCACCACGCTCACCGACTGCGGCGTGCCGCGCAGGGTCTGGGGCATCTTGCCGATGGTCACGGCGCCAGTGGTGTAGGAACCGCTGTGTTCGGTGGTTTCGCCCAGCCGGTCGCTGGAAATACTGGTGGCGCCCAGCTCCAGGGCATTGCCGGCATCCATCACCGGCATCAGCAAGAAGCTGTTGTCGCCCTGTTGCTGAGCCTGCACGTCGCTGCCTTGCAACATGATCGCCAGCGCGCTGGCGCTGTCATGCCGGCCGTGAACGCCGTGGGTGGTCTTGCCTTGCAAGGCGTTGGCGTCGAAGGCAAGGTTCAGGCCGCCCTGGCGGGCCAACTGGTCCAGCGCCGGGGCCAGGGGGCCGGCTGGGATCGCCCACTCGGTTTGCGGGCTCTGGCTGGCCACCGCTGCCAGGGCGAGGGCCGGGCACAGGCTGCTGGCGGCCAGGCCAAGGCCCAATACGGCGGTGCCGACTGCACGGCGCAGCGTGTGGGGGCTGGAAAAACACGGGGCAATCATGAGCGCTCCTGAAGGTTGCGAAGGCCACTTTTAAGGCTGTGTTTCTTCAGGCCGAACGAGAATGAGATTACACCTCATTTATTTTTTTGCCCGTGCAGTCAGGCTGCGTCGATATTCACCCAGTAACGGGTGCGGTGGTGCACGCGAATAGGCAGGCTGCTGGCCAGCAGCCGCAGGATCTGCTCGGTGTCGGCCAGTTGATAGGTCCCGGACACCCTCAGTTGCGCCACCTGCGGTGCGCAGCGCAGCAGGCCGGGGCGGTAGCGGGCGAGCTCGGACACGAATTCGCCCAGCGCCATCTGCTGCACGCTGAGTACCCCGTCGGTCCAGCCCCAAGGGTCGTTATGCGGCTGCACGGCCTGATGGCGACCGTTGGCCCAGACTTGCCAGGTTTCCCCTGGGGGCACCTGCAGTTGCGCGGGCGATCCGGGGAACAGCGTCACCTCGCCGCGGCGTACCGCCACCAGCAGGCCCTGGTCGTTTTCCCGGAGCACCAACTGGCCATCGAGGGTAAGCAGCGGGCCGATGCGGGTATCGATGCGAAAGGGGCGGGTGTCGTCCGGGTTGCTGGCCAGGCTCACCTCACCGCGGATCAGCGCCAATTGTCGCAGCCCGGCACTGAATCGCAGGTCGATGGCGCTAGCGGTGTTCAACTGGATGTGGCTGCCGTCGCTGCTCTGCAACTGGCGGCGCTCGCCGGTGGCGGTGCTGCTGTCGGCCAGCAGTTGCGGCAACCCCAGTGGCTCTCGTGCCGCCCAGCCCAGGCTGCCGCCCACTGCCAGTAGCGCCAGCAACTTCAGTTGGTCGCGGCGGCTGATGCGCTGGCGTTGGCTGCCCTGCAAGGTGCGTCGGCTGAGGTCTTTGGGCAATTGCGCCCATTCTTCATCCAGGTGGCTCACCCGCTGCCAGGCCAGCGGGTTGTGCGGGTGGCTGGCCAGCCACTGCCGGAACTGTTCCTGCGCATGCGGGCTGGGGCTGCCGAACCGCAGCTTCACCAGCCAGTCGATGGCCTGGTCGACCTGCGCCTGCGCAGGCTTGTGCTCATGCATCGGCATAGCGCAACCGGTAGCAAACCTGAAACGCCTTGGCCAGGTCACGCTCGACGGTGGCCCGGGACACGTGCAGGCACTGGCTGATCTGCACCAGGCTCAAACCGTCGAGCTGGGCGAGCAGAAAGGCCTGCCGTGCGCGTGGCTTGAGCTGATACAGGGCGCGGTCGAGCCGTTCAAGGCTGTCGAGAATCACCAGGCGGTGTTCCTCACTGGGTATTTCGGCCTCGGGCAGGTGCGCCAGGCTCTCCTGGTAGGCACGCTCCAGCGCCCGGCGGCGGAACTGGTCGATCATCAGGCCACGGGCAATGCTGCTCAGGTAGGCGCGGGGCTCGCGCAGCGGTGATACCTGGCGGGCCCGCAGCAGGCGCACGAACGTGTCCTGGGCCAGGTCGGCAGCGTGCTCGCTGCAACCCACCCGGCTGCTTAGCCAGGCACGTAACCAGGCGTGGTGAGATTGATACAGCAGGGCGACCTCGGTCGGTTTCAGCGTGTCGTTGAACTGCATCGTCGCCAAGGCCCGGTTCCATGATGGATGTGATTGTGAATATTTCTCAATTCTATTCGCGCGTGCCTATGGCCGGCAATGGCATACCAGGAATTACCTGCGCAAGAACCGGCGTTCGCCCGATGAACGGCTGCGCTAAGCTGGCTTTCACTAACCCCTAGGAGGCGCCATGATCCTGGCCGATCTTTCCCCTCAGGCCTACCGGGAAGCCGCCGAGCACCTTCGGGCGCTGGACGCTGACTGGGCCGCGCACATTGCCGCGGTGGGCCCGTGCCTGCACCACGCCACGCCGGGGCGCGAGCCCTATGAGGCACTGGTGCGCGCCATTGCCTACCAGCAACTGCACGCCCGCGCCGCCGAAGCGATTCTGGGGCGCCTGCTGGCACTGTTCCCGCATCAAGCATTTCCGCAGCCGCGCCAGTTGTTGGCGCTGAGCCCGGTTGCCCTGCGTGAATGCGGCTTTTCGGCCAGCAAGCTGGCGACTGTCCAGGGCATCGCGCAAGGCCGGCTGGACGGTGTAGTCCCCACCCAGGCAGAAGCCTTGGGTGTGGCCGATGAAGCATTGATCGAACGGTTGATCACATTGCGTGGGGTAGGGCGGTGGACGGTGGAGATGTTGCTGATCTACAGCCTGGCACGGTCCGACATCCTGCCGGTCGACGACTTTGGCATCAGGGAGGGGTATCGGCGCCTCAAAGGGCTGGCCAAGGCGCCGACGCCTGGGCAGATGCGCGTGCTGGGCCAGGCATGGCACCCCTACCGAACGGTAGCCGCCTGGTACCTGTGGCGGGCCTGAAGCGTAACCTGGGAACACATCATGAAACCCTACGACACCCTCGAACAGCGTTGGCAGGCCGTGGAAATCCGCGATAGCGAGGCTGACGGTCAGTTTGTCTACGCCGTGCGTACCACGGGCATCTATTGCCGCCCCGGCTGCCGTTCTCGGCTGGCCAAGCGCGGCAACGTTGAGTTCTTCGACACCCCGCTCGCTGCTGAAACTGCCGGCTATCGCCCCTGCAAACGCTGCCTGGCGGCATCAGCCAGTGCCGGGCGCACCCGCCAGCTGATTACCCGCGCCTGCCGCCTGATCGAAGCGGGTGACCCGCCCCCTGGCCTGGAGCAACTGGGCCAGGCGCTGGCAGTGAGCCCCTATCACCTGCACCGCCTGTTCAAGGCCGAAACCGGGCTGACCCCCAAGGCCTACGCCAGCGCCTTTCGCGCACAGCGCCTGCGCACTGGCCTGGGGCAGGGGCAGTGCACGGTTACCGATGCCATCTACCAGGCCGGCTACAACTCCAACAGCCGCTTCTATCAAAGTGCCGATCTGCGCCTGGGCATGCGCCCGGGGCAGTTTCGCGCCGGGGGCGCAGGCGCCAGCATTCGCTTCGCCATCGGCCAGTGTTCGCTGGGGGCGATCCTGGTGGCCCAGAGCGCCAAGGGTATCTGCGCGATTCTGCTGGGTGACGACCCGCAGGCCTTGTTGCACGCCCTCGAAGACCAGTTTCCCAAGGCTGAGCTGATCGGTGGCGACCACGCCTACGAACGGGTGGTCGCCGAGGTGGTCGGCTTTGTCGAAGCACCGGCACTGGGCCTGGGCCTGCCGCTGGACGTGCAGGGCACGGCGTTCCAGGAACGGGTGTGGCAGGCCCTGCGCGAGGTGCCGGCAGGCGCGCAGGTCAGCTACAGCGATATCGCCGAGCGTATTGGCGCACCCAAGGCGGTGCGCGCCGTAGCCATGGCCTGCGCGGCCAACCGCATTGCGGTGGCCATCCCCTGCCACCGGGTGGTACGCCGGGATGGCGATATCAGCGGCTACCGCTGGGGGGTGGAGCGCAAGCGCCAGTTGCTGGCACGAGAAACGGCACTCTCCTGAAGGCTGCAAGCGGCGTAGAATGCCCCGCCAGATCGAATTGAAAGAGGAATATTCGATGAGGCGTGTCAGCCTTGCCCGTTTTTGCCCTGGCCTGATGGCCATGCTGGCGTTGATGCTGGCCCTTGCCGGCCCGGCCTGGTCGGCCCCTGCCGCGCCTGCGCCTGCCGCCAGCCTGTCCGCCACGGACGCCCCGGCCCTGGATGAAAATGCCAGCGTCGATCAACTGAGCGACCGCCTGGACCAGATCCGCCAGGGTGTCACCAGCGACGCCAACGACGACCTGCTGGCCCAGTTGCGCATGGCCGCCGTGCAGGTTCAGCGCCAGGCCGATGCATTGAGCACCCAGCGCACCACGGATGCCGAGAAGGTCGACGACAAGCTCAAGGTGATCGGCCCGGCGCAACCGGACGAAGCCGCCACCCTGACCCAGCAGCGCAAGGCCCTGGAGGCTGAGAAAAAAGCGCTGGTTGCCGAGAGAGACCAGGCGACCAAGCTAACCCAGTCGGCCCGCGACCTGTCTACCCAGATCGTCAACCTGCGGCGCAGCCTGTTCAACTCGCAGATCACCAGCCGGGCCGCCTCACCACTCAGCCCGGCGTTCTGGCAAAGCATCATCCGCCCTACCCAGGACGACGTGGCCCGCCTGCGCGACCTGCGCGGGGAGGCTGCTGATGCCCTGGGCAGCGCATTCAGTGCCGAGCACCGCTGGCTGTTCATCACCAGCCTGGTGGCGGCGATCCTGGTGTGGACCTTGGTACGCGGGCTGCTGGAGCGCCTGCTGGCCAGGGCCATGGTCAGTGGGTTGCCTGAAGGCCGGCTACGTCGCAGTGCCCTGGCGCTGGGTGTGAGCCTGGCCACGCTGGGCACCATTGCCGGTTCCGTGTCGCTGTTGCGCTGGGGGCTGGAGAGCAGCGCTGAGCTGGGTACCGACCTGGCCAGCCTGACCAACCACGTGCTGGCCCTGGTGGTGTTCAGCGCCTTCATCACCGGCCTGGGCCGCGCCATGCTGATGCTGCAGCGCCCGTCGTGGCGGCTGCCGGCCATTCATGACGAAGTCGCCAGTGCCCTGGGCTGGTTCCCGAAAGTGCTGGCATTGTCGCTGATGGTCATGATGACCATGGAGCGTATCAACAGCGTGATTGGTGTGAGCCTGGCGCTGACCGTGGCGGTCAACGGCCTCACCGCGCTGGTGGTGGCCATGATCTTCGGCGGCGCGTTGCTTTCATACCGCCGCACCTTGCGCGAGCACGGCCTGGAGCGCCCGACCGGCCTGGCCGGGTTGATCCCGTTCGTGATGGTGGTGTGGCTGGCGTCGATCCTGCTGGCGTTGGTGGCCGGTTACCTGACCCTGGCCTACTTCCTCACCGCCAAGTTGCTATGGGTGAGCATGGTGGTCACCTGCGCCTACCTGCTGACCACCTTCCTGGGCGACCTGTGTGAAACCCTGCTGTCCCCCCGTCAGCCGGGTGGCCTGGCGCTTGCTGCCAGCCTGGGCCTGGCGCCGCGCCACCAGGCCCAGGCCAGTACCGTGCTGGCGGGTATCGGGCGCACCGTGGTGCTGTTCCTGGCCTTGCTGCTGGCACTGATGCCGTCGGGCACCAGCCCCAGTGAGCTGCTGCTTAGCCTGGGTGACTGGGACGGCACCGGTGGCAAGCTGCTGGGCAACCTGAACATCGTGCCCCAGGACATCCTGCTGGCGCTGGCCATGCTGGTGTGCGGCATGCTGGCCATTCGCGTGGTCAAGCGCTGGCTCAGTGAGCGCCTGTTGCCGGAAACCGACATGGATGCCGGCATGCGGGCCTCGCTGGTCACGCTGGTGGGTTACCTGGGCTTCCTGTTCCTGGCCATGCTGGTGATGTCCACCCTGCACATCAACCTCACCAGCCTGACCTGGGTAGTCAGTGCGTTGTCGGTGGGTATCGGTTTCGGCCTGCAACAGATCGTGCAGAACTTCATCTCCGGCCTGATTCTGCTCACCGAACGCCCGGTGAAGGTGGGGGATTGGGTGAGCCTGGCTGGGGTCGAGGGCGACATCCGCCGTATCAATGTGCGCGCCACCGAGATCCAGATGTCTGACCGCTCGACGGTGATCGTGCCCAACTCGCAGTTCATCTCCCAGAACGTGCGCAACGTCACCATGGGCAATGCGCTGGGCGTTGTCGGCATTACCCTGACCTTGCCACTGGACACCGATGCCAACCGCGTGCGCGAGTTGCTGCTGACGGCGTACCAGGAGCACGAAGGCATTCTGGATGCACCGGCGCCGTCGGTGTCGTTCAAGGACCTGACCAGCAGCGGCATGGTGATCGGGGTGAGTGGCTACGTGGCGGGCCCGCGGCAGGTGTCCGGGGCGCGCAGTGACCTGCTGTTCACCATCCTTGGGCGGTTGCGCGATGAAGGTATCGCGCTGTCGTCACCGCAAAGCATGGTGTTGCTGCAGGAGGCTGGGCGGCAGGCGGACGAGCCGGCCTGATGGTTCACCTTGGGGCTGAACGCCGCGCCTGCGTCGCTCGGCCCCAAGTGCAGCCAGCCATCAGCCCAGGCAACGCGTCACGTGCTTGACCGACTGGTACCCCGCCAGCCCCCACGGCCCGAGCTCGCGGCCGATGCCGCTGGCCTTGGTGCCGCCCCAGGACGTTTCGACGAACACCGCCTGTACCGAGTTGATCCACACGTGGCCAACCTCCAGGGCATCGGCCACACGTTCGGCCCGCGCCAGGTCCGCCGAGCACACCGTACCCACCAGGCCGAAACGGCTGTCGTTGGCTTCTTCGATGGCCTGGGCCTCGCTGACGAAGCGGCGGGCGCACAGCACCGGGCCGAAAATCTCCTCGGTCCACAGGCGGCTTTCCACCGGCACATCGGTGTACAGCGTCGGGCTGACGAACCAGCCCTCACGGCCCAGCACCTCGCCGCCGGCAAGGCAGGTCAGCCCTTCTTCCCGGGCGGTGGCAAAGTAGCCCGCTACCTTCAACCATTGCGCCTGGCTGGTCAGCGGGCCCATGTCCACGTCCTCGCCTAGCGGGTTGCCGACGCGCAGCGCTTGCAGCGCCTTCTGCAGGCGGGGCAGCAGCGTATCGGCAATGCCTTCCTGCACCAGCAAACGTGATGTGGCTGAACACATCTGCCCGGCGTTCCAGGTGATGCCGGCGATGATCCACGCCACCGCCTGGTCCGGGTCGCAATCGTCGAACACCACGATGGCCGACTTGCCGCCCAGCTCCAGGGTCACAGGCCGGCACTGCGCTGCTGCACTGCGCATCACCTGGCTGCCCACGCCGTTGCTGCCGGTGAACGAGACTTTATCCAGGCCAGCATGGCTGCTGAGCGCTGCACCGGTTTCCGCCTTGCCGTTGACGATGTTCAGTACGCCCGCTGGCAGGCCCAGGGCCTCGGCGATATGGCCATAGGCCTGTTCCACCAAGGGTGTCACTTCCGAGGGTTTGAGCACCACGGTGCAGCCTGCTGCCAGGGCCGGTGCGAGCTTCCATGCGCTGGTGACCAACGGGAAGTTCCACGGTACGATCAAGCCAACTACACCAACCGGCTCCAGGCGCGTGCGTGACGTGAAGCCGGCAGCTGCCAGCGGCACATCCTGTTGCCGCGCTGGCAACTGCTGCGCCAGTTCGGCGTAGTACTCGAAGGTAGCGATGGCATCATCCAGGTCGATTTCTGCCTCGTGCCGCGGCTTGCCGTTGTTGCGCATCTGCAGACCGATCAGCGCTTCCCGGCGGGTACCGAGTTCGCGGGCAAAGCCGCGCAGGTAGGCCGCGCGGGCATTTGCGTCGGTGCATTTCCAGGCGGGCAGGGCGCGGCGGGCGGCGGCAACGGCCGCGTCCACCTGTGCCACGCTGGCGGCCGTCAGTTCTTCGAACGGTTGGCCCAAGGCCGGCTCATAGACGTGCAGGCATTCACTGCCCTGGCCTGCGACCCACTGGCCGGCGATGTAGTTGGAAGCGGTCATGTTCGGTATCCAGTCAGGCCATTTTGGCGTGGGTTACAGGGGTAGGCGGGGCGGTTTTGCAACGCACCCAGCGCGGACCATTGGGGCCGTATACGCCCGCAGGTTCAGGGAACAGGTTGAGCAGCAGCAGGTACAACACGGCTGCCAGCCCCAGCGTTACCGGCAAGCTCAGGTCGATGCCACCGGCCAGTTCACCCAGCGGCCCGACGAACTGCCCAGGCAGGTTCACAAAGCACAGGCCAACGGCAGCACTGGGCAGCCAGGCACCCATGCCGCGCCAGTTCCAGCCATGCAAAAACCAGTAGTGGCCGCCGCGTTGCCCGCGGGTGAATACCTGTAGATCGTCTGCGTGGTAGAAGCCGCGACGCGTGATCAGGCCGAGTATCATGATCACCATCCAAGGGCTGGTGCAGGTAATGATCAGCACGGCAAAAGTGGACACGCTTTGCACCAGGTTGAAGGTGAAACGGCCGACGAAGATGAAACCGATGGCCAGTACGCCGATCAGCAGCGTGGCCGCTGCGCGGCTGAGCAGCCGCGGAAACACGCTGGACATGTCCAGGCCGGTGCCATACAGGGCCGTGGTGCCGGTGGACATGCCGCCGATCACCGCAATCAGGCACACCGGCAGGAAGAACCAGCCCGGCGCCACCGCCAGCAGGCCGCCCACGTAGTTGTTGGCGGTGATGTAGTCCGGCGCCTGGGTTGCCACCAGGGTGGCGGTACACAGGCCGAACAGAAACGGAATCAATGTGGCTGCCTGGGCCGCGATCACCGCCAGCATGATGCGTGCCTTGGGCGTTTGGCGGGGAATGTAGCGCGACCAGTCTCCCAGAAACGCCCCGAACGACACCGGGTTGCTCATGGCCAGGATCGCCGCCCCGACGAACGCCGCCCAGAAGCCTGCCTGGCCCTGGTTGACGCTACCGGCATAGCCCGCGTCGAACGGCCCGGCGAAGGCGACGATACCCAGCAAGAACAGCAGGCTGGAGGCCCATACCGCCACCTTGTTCACCCACAACATGAAGCGGAAGCCGAAGATGCACACCACCAGCACCAGCACGGCGAACAGGCCATAGGCCAGGCCCAGGGTCAGGTCGTTCTCGGGCAGGCCCACCAGGCGTTTGGCGCCGCCCACCAGTGCATCGCCCGAACTCCACACCGACAGCGAAAAGAACGCGACTGCGGTGAGCAGCGACAGAAACGAGCCGACGATACGCCCGTGCACGCCAAAGTGCGCACCCGACGATACCGCGTTGTTGGTGCCGTTCAGCGCACCAAACAGGCCCATGGGGGCCAGGATCAGCGCACCCACCCCAACACCCAGCAAAATCGCCCATAACCCCGCCTGGAACGACAGCCCGAACAGCACCGGGAAACTGCCCAGCACGGCAGTGGCAAAGGTATTGGCGCCGCCGAAGATCAGGCGGAACAGGTCCAGCGGTGTTGCGTGGCGTTGATCGTCGGGTATCTGTTCGACACCGTTGGTTTCTATACCGGTCGTGTGGCTCATGGTGGTGCTCCAGCGCGGTTGTTGTGGGCCGGCGCCGTGCGCGGGCCTTTTTGTGGGTGCGATGGCAGTGCGGCAGCGCCGCAGAAAAAATCAGCTGGGCGTGATCACCGACAGGTGTTCGTGGCAGGCCAGCCACGCTTCGCCCTGGCGGCGAAAGACGATGGTTTCCCGTTCACTCAGGGCGTGCTCCTCGTTGGCGATTCGTATATGCGTGGCAACATCGTGCATGAAGATCGCCACCTCACCCTGCAGGCTGACTTGGGTGTTGCTCGACTCACAACGGAGGACGGCAAAACCTTCAGCCTGCCACTGGGCCCACAGCGCCTGATAGGCATGGCGGCTGAGCAGCGGGTGGGGGAGGGTATGGAACAGAAACGTGGCGTCTTCGCTGAAGCAGGCGAAGTAGCGATCAGTGTCGTTGCTGGCGAACGCGGCAACGAGGTTGGCGGCGGCTTGCCGCACCTGGGCGTTATGGTCCACGGAGGTGGCCTCACGGTTATTGTGATTGTGGTCAGGCGATTCTGGTGGGGCACAGCGAGGTGAAAAATCCCTGATGGCAAATAATCAGTTCAGAAAAGTGTGAAGTGATTGCAGGCGCGTACAAATGGCACAGGCATAACTGGCCCGAAACAAGCGTAGGAGCGAGCAAAGCTCGCGATGCGCCGCGCG